>JANNPR010000642.1:0-2132 GCA_031400345.1 Planctomycetota bacterium
GGTCGATGTAGTATGCACACACCCTGTGCCGTGACCGCACAGGCTCGGAGTGTGCCAACAACAACGTGTCAGATCCACAATTTTGGTGCAGACGCACAAGAGTCTACTTGGTTACGAAAAGGTCCAATCTTAAATTCGCGCCCGGCACAACCGCATAGCTATCGAAGTTCGTGATGCCGATAGAGCGTAATACATCCTCGTCGATGAAGAAATTGCCTGTGCACTCGTGACAGCTGCGGACGAGAATGGCGTGGGCCGCGTCGGCCATAATTTCTGGCTTGCGGCTGAGGCGAATGGCTTCGTCGCCACCCAGCAAGTTTCGTATCGCCGAGGTCGCGATGGTGGTGCGAGGCCAAATGGCGTTGACGGCCACCCCCTGTTGTTTGAACTCCTCAGCCATCCCCAACACGCACATGCTCATCCCATACTTGGACATGGTGTATCCCAAGTGGGGCGCAAACCAGCCAGGCGAAATGTCCAGTGGGGGCGATATATTCAGGATGTGCGGATTGCTTCCCTTGATCAAATAGGGAAGACAAAGTTTCGAGGTCAAAAAAGTACCCCGCGTATTGATGTCGTGAATTAGATCATATCGCTTCATCGAGATGTTGACGGTGCCCGACAGGTCGATGGCGCTGGCGTTGTTCACCAGAATGTCGATGCCCCCGAACGTTGCGACCGCCATGTCGACGGCAGCTTGAACTTGCTCCTCGAAGCGGATGTCGGTAACACAGGCCAACGCTTTGCCGCCAACCGATTCCATTTCCTTGGCGGCGGTGTAAATCGTTCCGTCTAGCTTAGGATGCGGCTCCGCAGTCTTTGCAGCAACTACGATGTTCGCGCCCTCGCGAGCAGCCCGTAGTCCAATCGCTTTACCGATTCCCCGGCTGGCGCCAGTGATAAAAATTGTCTTTCCTCGTAGACTCGCCATAGTTGGGTACTCGATAGGGTCGTCGATAGGGTATTCAATACAACAAACGATGTTCGTCGTCGCGGCCTTAGCAGGTTGCCGCCTGCCCGACGGCACATGGCCAAGGCGCATGCGGCAACTGTGACACGCACCGGGATGCGTGACCATCAACTTATCTTGTCTGTATCGGGTTAGCGACTCCGGGTGGCACGCCCGGAGGATGCGATTGACATATCCGACCAAGGGCGTGGTTGTGCCAAGTACAACCTTTCTTGCTCGCCCAGGCTCATTTCGTCGGAGTCGTGCCACCCGGCAGGTGTCACCTACTCAACAGGCCTCGACGGCCGGGCGAGACGATTTTAGGGCCCTGCGCCTGCGGCGGATAAGCCAAATAGTTGGAGCAGCAAATACAATGCAGAAGCCAGTCAACCACGGCAGGACAGCCACCGCAACCAGTATCAACACTTCGCAGAAAGCTCGCAGTTGGTCCAAGGAGCTAAAAAAGGTGTGACTGATGTTAGCGGCAAAGGTGGGCGCCAAGGTCGGCACGTGTTGTCTCTCCTCTCGTGCTGAAATAGTAATGGTCGTCATGGCGACGCGATCGGACATGTAACGTAATTTTCCTTCCATGACTTCAATTTCTTCTCGCACTCGTCCTAGTTGCGACTCCACTTCGATTACGTCTTTGATTGCACCCGTTCGATCTTCAAGCAACTTCAGCACTCGTTCCTCCAAGTGCCGCTTATTTTTCAGCCTCGCCGTCAGATCGACGAATTGTTCCGTGACGTCCTGCGAGTCGATTTGACGCGACATAGGGACGCCTAATTCCAGGATCTTTGCCGTGAAACCGTCGAATTGGCTGACTGGGATTCGTATCACCCAGTGTCCACCAAGTTGTTCACCGTAACGACGATCTTCGCGGAACACTGCGACATGCCCGCCCGCTTGCGATACCAGTGCCAGCAACTGCGTTTCGGTTTCAGCAAAATTCTGAACGACTAGATCAATCGTAGCGGTGAATATCATTTTGCGCTGCGAGCCTGAGTCTGCCTCATTCGTCGCCGTCCACTTGTCCGCTGAGGCCGGCGGTTGGTCTTCCGATAACTTTGGGACTTGGTGGCCGTCGAAATCGGCTCCACACCCAAGTAAACCTAATATCAGTAATGCGAGCATACTGCGGTTTGACATGACGAGGCACTCCTCGACGAAGACTTACGCTGTG
>JANNPR010000669.1:0-4039 GCA_031400345.1 Planctomycetota bacterium
CCCGGATTTCCTGTAGCGTTACGGGTAGTCGATTGCCCGTCGGTGATCAGTGAGCCGTGGCCCTTAAGCAGCACGACGACTCGAGACTTGGCCGCTAGTGCAATCGCTTGGATCTCGTCTTCTTCACGGCTTTTGGTTGGATTGGTGAGGAAGCGATGAAACTCACCCGCATGCGGCGTCAAGACTCGTGGACCGCCCGGGTCGGCAAGCTGGTCCTGATGCTGAGACAGCGCGAACAACGCGTCGGCATCAAAAACGATCGGCTGCGGCAAAACTTCGTACATCCACTCAACCAATTCGGTTAATTGCGAGGACCGTCCCAAACCTGGCCCGCAGGCGATACAGGTGGCGTTCTTTGCCAATGCGCTGATCGCGTCTTTAGCACCTACGCTAATTCGACCCGCAGGATCACTTGCTAGCGGAGCGGTCATATAGGAGGGTTCGAAGGATGCGACGGTGTGCAAACAGGGCTCCGGAACTGCCAGAGTCACCAGTCCGGCACCGCTTCGTAAAGTCGCAGTACCGGCCAACGCAATCGCACCGGCCATGCCTGGCGAGCCGCCGATCAATAGGGCTCGTCCGTAATCCCCTTTATGGCTATCCGCCCTCCGCGTCGTTAGCCGCGGAAGTGCTGGGGCAGAGGAAAACAACTTTGGCATAACAAATTTAATCCCGGGCGCGCAGGAGCCCCCCTTCGGAACCGCATCTCCGAGAGTACGAAATCCGAGTATCCGACTCCGAAGCAAATACAAAATGTAAAACTTAAATGTCGAATTGGCGAGAATCGAGCGCTTCGTAACGCTCTAAAGTCCAATCCACCAATGGAAATAGTCTAGGTTGCCGTGGAGTCACGCGACTAGTCTGCTAGATCAATTAGGCGGTGACAAATATCCGATGATGCCAATCCTACAACCTATCTGTCCCATAACTTCAGCACATCTGCATAGAAAACTGGGCGCGGCGTTCGCGGGGACTATGATCAATCTATCGCCGAAATCTGGCGCCGATGGTTTACAAGACACTCGACATTCTGCGGACATGATTTATACTGAGTTCAACCTTTTAGGAGTTCACCCCAGATGAGGCCCGAGTCGCAGCCCCCTTCGGAAATGCCGTCCATGTTTCGAATTGACGTTAGTCCAACCCCGGAAGCACCGCCTTCCAATCCCGCTCCAACCATCCACACTGACGCAATGATGGTCGCATTGCTGCGCCAGTTAATTGGCAGCCAGCACCGTACCAATCAGTTGCTGGAAGAACTCGTGCAGCAAGTTGGGTCTGCCCAAAAGCAGCGTGCACAGGAATTAGGGCAGTGGCGTGATGCCAATCCGGCATTAGCTAGGTCTTGTAGGTCTGCTGCCGAAACTTTGAGTCGCGTTCAGACGCAATTCCTGGATAACCTGACGCAAGAAGTGATGGAAAATGAAGAAGTCTTGGTCGACGGCGAGTTTATGCTAAGTGAATTCGTTGATCGTTTTGGACCGCGGCTCGCTCATTTGAACGGTGTCTTGCAGGTTCTATCACAGCTCAGCAGCGTTCCCGCTCCAGCAAACTCTTAGACCAACCATAGAGGTACGCCTCGCAAGCTGGTACGCCTTACAAGCTGGGCCGCCTCGCAAAAGTGGTCGATACTCACTTGTATTATTGCCAGCGCTCAAGCTGCGCTCGGCGGACTAGTGCGGTTACCAGTCGCCACCCGGTTTGAGCGTGCCCGGTTTGAGCGTTTAGGATTCGATGCGTTTCGCATATGGTCGTCGAATTGGTCAAAACCACGACGTCGGATGGACTGCGGCTTGACGGGGCGCTTCACCAAGTACCCTCAGCTATTAGCAGGCGTGTCAAGCTTGATGCCGTGATTTGCATCCATGGAGTTGCCAGCAATTTCTACGGTTCGACTTTGCTGGAGTCATTGTCCGATGCTTTGACCGACTTGGGTATTGCATCTTTGCGGATCAATACTCGTGGACACGACACGCTTACCACGGTGAACACTCCGGCAGGACCGCGTCGCATGGGAGCTGCGTATGAGGTGGTTCAGGAATGTCAGTTCGATATTGCCGCTTGGGTAGGGCTGCTTGTGGAGCGAGGGTACAATCGAGTCGGTCTTCTCGGACATAGTTTGGGAGCGATCAAGTCGATTTTTGCGGCGTCGCACGATCCGCCCAGCAATCTTCAATGTGTCATAGCCGCTTCTGCCCCGAGGCTATCGTACAAGTGTTTTTCGACCGGCTCGGCCGCGTCCGATTTTTTGGAAGCAATCTCGACTGCCCAATTGCACGTTAGAGAAGGTCGGCCACTGGCGTTATTTGAGGCCCGAGTTCCTTTTCCGCTGATCGTTGGTGCGGCGGCGTACTTGGAGAAATACGGCCCAGAGGAGCGTTACGACATTCTTCGATTTATCGACCGATTGAACTGTCCCGCACTGTTTACGTTTGGGGCACTCGAGTTGACTCGCGGAGGAGTCGCATTCGCAGGTCTTGCCGAATCGATACGCGAAATCAAACAGTCCCACCAGGACTTCTCGATTTCGGTGATTCCGGAAGCGGACCACTTCTATTCCGGTGTTCGCCAGGAACTCAATCGGGAAGTTTGCGGCTGGCTACGATCCCGGTTCGCATCCTAGCGGTTGTCTTGAGTCCTGAACTGCGGTATTTTCAAGCGAAATTCCTACCGCTTTGTGTGGCCCTTCCCTCCTGCCCCACGATTCCCATAATCTCGAAACGTTCTTTTGAGGCCTCCATGAGTTCGAAAACAGCACAGCAAAACACTTCCGATCAAGCCCAGGCCGCGCGCAACAAGCTCGATGCACACGCCTTCGAGACGGTGCAATGGCACTTTCACGAATCAACTGGTTCGCCGTTTTGGCTGGAAAGAAAACGCAGTTTTAAGTTTGATCCGCTCAAAGAAGTAAAGTGCTTTGCCGATATTCAGAAGTTTCCGCTATTCGAAGACGAGTGGTTGCGCGGAGGGCCGATCCATCGTTGGGTACCTCTGGGACTAAAGGGAAAGCCGATTTATGTGTTTGAAACGGGAGGCACAACCGGAATTCCGAAGAGCCGTATGGTGATCGAAGACCACTGGATCGACTATGAATTGTTCAGTGATACGTTACCGGACGAATACTTCCCCAAGGGATCAAACTGGTTGATGTTGGGGCCCAGTGGGCCGCGGCGGTTACGACTGGCGGTTGAGCATCTATGTCAACATCGCGGAGGAATCTGTTTTTGCATCGATCTGGATCCGCGGTGGGTTGTGAAGCTGATCAAGAAGGGTTGGATGGAGCATCTCGAGGCTTACAAGCAGCATTGCATCGATCAGGTGCTCACAATTCTTTCGGCGGGGCACGATATCAAATGCATGTTCACGACGCCAAAACTCCTGGAGGCGCTGTGCACAGAGCTGGAAAAGAAAGGCAAGACGTTCCAAGGCAGCGGTATCACCGGCATTTTTAGTGGTGGAACCGAGTTCACCCCTCAGTTCACGCGATTCTGCGTGGAAGAGTACTTTGGAGGCCCGCCTGACGTCAGCGGAATTTACATGACGCCCACATACGGCAACACGTTAATGGGATTGGCATGCAGCAAACCGGTTTCGGCCGGGGATGGATACAAAATCACCTATTACGCCCCTCAACCTCGCGCGGTGATCGAGGTAGTTCAATTCGATGACCCTCTTCAAGTCGTTCCTTATGGATCGAGTGGTCGAGTAAAGCTGACGACATTGACTAAAGAAGTGTTTATCCCCGGGTTCCTCGAACGCGACGAAGGGGAACGAGAACCTCCCTACGAGAAATTTCCTTGGGATGGCATAAGTGGCGTCAAACCGTTTCGTGAAATCGCGTCTCAGACCACCGTTGGGGTGTACTAGCCATCGTCCTCGGCGCTTAAATCGGAGAATGAGCTGTGCTGAAAATACCCGTCATTCGTTGGGGAAAGCCTTATGATTCGCTCGACAAGGTCAAGATTACCCATTTTGCAACTGGCGAACCGATTGCCGAAGTGAGTCAGGCCAATCGTGGACTGATTGAGCGAGATATGCG
>JANNPR010000671.1:0-4093 GCA_031400345.1 Planctomycetota bacterium
AATCCAGCAATTGGTAAAATGTTGCGACCTGTAATCGGTAGAATCTTTTGTAAACTGTTGGTAGAGCGACTCTGGCAATCCAACCAGAGCCAAACTGACATAAACTCGCGGGGTTCCTTTATCCTCAATGCTCCTCTCAGACGCCGGAGAAGGTGCACAATCTTCTGCGCATAGCAAGTGAATCCATGTCGGCCCAGCTCGGCCGACTCGACCAATTCTGAGTCATTTTATTCCAATACCAATTAATTGAATCCGCAGTCAGGTTCCCGACGTCAACCCGATTTGGTGTGACAGCGAACAATCGATCGGCAAACGGCAGAGACTTGGCCCGCGCCGGCGGATTTTGACTCACGGAGATGACGGTCGCCACGAGCAGTGCGACCAGAATAGACGCCCCGAAACGCATCGATGTGGCTCGCAAACACTTCCCAATTCATTGAACTCTCCCCTTG
This sequence comes from Planctomycetota bacterium, assembly GCA_031400345.1. GTDB lineage: Bacteria > Planctomycetota > Planctomycetia > Pirellulales > Pirellulaceae > JANNPR01. The sequence continues at coordinate 453 of JANNPR010000671.1, forward strand.
GTGAGACCGCCGAGTGTATCGGCTTTCGGAGATTTGGTCGCGGTCAACATTACGAAATCCAAAGCTATAGGAAGAGAACGGACATCAAGGATGGCAGCGCCGAGTCTGTACCATCGAATCAATCAAGAATCGATTCGATATCTCTCGCTCCATCGAGAACGGGACAAATACGAACTGAGCCCTCGGCAACTTGATAGAACACAACCCAGCGCTCGACCACAAAACTTCGAAGATCACCGGGGAATTCAGAACGGCGCTCGCCGATTAGCGGCTGCGATGCAATCAGCTCGCACGCAGAGCGAAGGCGTTTCACCACTTCGCGAGCAGTTTTTTGCCGGTGCTGAGCAATGAACGTCAGAATGTCGTCAAGATCGGATTCAGCGAGTGATGTGAAGAAAAGCTGCATTAGCTGCCAGCCAGTTTGTCAATTTCCTCCGCGCGTCGCTCAAGGCGCTCAAACACCTCATTTGCTGGAATCAGTTGGCCGACATTTGCTTGTTCGATTCCCGCCTGGATCCCGGAAAAATAGCGTTGACGCTTCCGCAACAGTCCCACTGCGGCGTTAATTGCCTCCGTCTCGGAGGTGAATTTTCCCTGAGTCACCAGTTCTCGAAGGAACCGTTCATTATCTGGAGACAAGACGTTCATCATGTAACCAGAATATCACAGGTGCGCGCACCCGCCAACTGATCGAACGACGCCCTGGGTAACGGTCTGGTCACTATCCAGCGTTACGTATTCGACTTGCCGTTAAACGGGTTTTTCTTACAATCTCCCGGATGAGGATTGAGATGTTGAATACACAGGGACGTGCATATGTCGAAAAGAAGCAGTGCTCGCCGCAATGAGAAAGAGTTTGCTATCAGAAGACGTGAGAAACGTCTGCGGCGAGAGTTAACGGGACATCGCAATGGGCCGCGAGTCATAGTTGCCAGGCTTTCAGTCGAGAGCGAGAACGATTCGGAATCGTCTGATCAAGACTTCGTGTGCCTCAATTGGGAAATTACCCGCGAGCCACTGCCTTCGAATCGGCCCTTAGAAGTCGACGAACTCGCTCGCAAGGGATTGGAATGTCTTTATGCTCACAAATTCGCTGATGCGGATACGTATTTCCGCGAAGCGGTCGATTTATACCCCGACGGGGCCGATCTCTGGAACAATCTCGCCGCGGCTTGTGACGAACTGGGTAAAGTGCGCGAGTCGCTGGAAATTGCAGATATTCTGAGGTCGCGTTTTCCCGGTTACTTCTTCGGGATTATCCGCGAAGCATCACAGGCGATCGATCGCAGAGATATCGATCACGCCAAAAACTTGCTATTCGGGCTACATACGAGAAAGAGATTTCACGTCACCGAGTTTCGGGGGCTAGTCACATCCCATATCAAGCTGGCCGTCGCGTCCGGCGAATTCGCAGGCGCTAATAAATGGTTGGAATTGTGGAAGGATGTTGAGACTCACCCAATGCAAAGCGATTTGATCGCACGGCTCAGACATCCTGGGATACTTGCTGTTAATCCAATCGCCAGGTTTATGCGCCGGCTACTTCCTCGTCGCCGAAACAGCGTCAAATGAAACTGCGTTGAATGGCGACTCTTCCGTGGACGACCCTTGGGCGAAGGAACAGAACTACGTTCAAGGAATCATAAGCAAGGAGGACGATTAAATGTCCGATCAGGCCACGTCCATTATCAACCGCTTGTGTGACGCTGGGAACCCACACCGCAGGTCACAATGGGAACAGAGCGACGGATACTATGTCGCGACCTGCCGTGTATCCCCGGCTGACATTCCCCAGTTGATTGAAATCGCATGTAAATGGAGCGATTGGCAGGAGGAAGATTTTGATTTCGTGGGCAATCTGGACGGGATCCAGTTATTGCCCGTCACGGCCTGGCGAACGTTGGCCGACTTGAAGAGTATCGAATCGATTGAGCCACTGATTGGTATGCTCTGCGAATTGGACGGCGATGATGACTGGTCGCTGGACGAATTGCCCCACGTTTTTGGCAAGATCGGAAAACCGGCCATCGCTTCGCTTGTCCGTCTGGCCACTGACGCCGAGCAGCACGAGTTTGCTCGAATCACTGCGGTAGAAGCTTTACGTCTTGTCGCTGAGTATTATCCGGAAACGCGTAATGAAATTGTCGTTCATCTGACCGAGATGATCACAAAAGCCACTAAGGATGACATCAGATTAAATTCGACCGTTCTCGTCGGATTGATTGAGTTGCAAGCCATTGAGGCCGCCGAGGCCATCGAACGTGCCTTTTCCAGTAATCGGCTCGACGTCGGTATGATCGGCGACTGGGACGATGTGCGAAAGAAGTTAGGGGTGGAAGGACTGCGGTTGGAAATGCCGGAGCATCCTCACAATTCCGTCGCGCAATTCCGCACTCGAATCGGAATTGGCATCTTCTCCGATGAGCCAGTCTTCGGTGACGATGGATGCGTACCCGAGGCCGAAGAAGCCTACTATGAACGAGCACGGAGACTGTTTTCCAAATCGAAGGAGGCGAAACAGGTTGTCGACTCCTTCGGGGAGCTGCGATGGCTACAAATGTTTCTCGAATTCGGCATTAGATATCGGGGCGAAATCGTCGACGCAATGACGCTAACAAGCGTTGAAAAGTTTGTTTTCGATTACACGGTGCGGAAGGTTTCGACGCAACCTGACTCCGCCGCCTCGATCATCCTGGAACTTACGAAATTCTGGGAGTACGTGGATCGCGTGTATGATTTGTCGTCGGCGAAACCGATCATCGAGTGGCTGAACACGGACGGTTTGGCGGATCAACTGCGTGTTGAATTAGTAGACCCTGCGAATTTCGACATGGCCAAATCGTTCGTTATGTCCGGAATTGCTGCCGGTTACGACATGTCGTCGCAACAAGATGTCCACGAATTCATGGCGGCGTTCAACACGATTCTTAAACAGGCCGGCGGAGTAGCTCCCTCAGATACGATTTTTTCTAGCCACACTCGGGTCGGTCGCAACGATCCATGTCCTTGTGGCAGCGGGAGAAAGTACAAGAAGTGTTGCCTTCGAAGTCTGTAAAACGAAAAACAGACGTCAGTAGAACATTGAAAACCAGATAACACTTCCATCGTTTCCGAGCAGTCCCGAACCGCCAACCAGGTCATCACTGCTTGAAACGCAGTTGGGCGTTTTCTACATGGTGACCCATTAGCGTTTCAAGCAGTGGCACGACAAAGTCAGGTGTGCGAATGCTCGGAACGAGACCGCGAGGCACCACCAGATAACGCTTCCATCGTTTCCGAGCAGTGCCGAACCGCCAAACCAGGTCATCACTGCTTGAAACGCAGTTGGGCGTTTTCTACATGGTGACCCATTCGCGTTTCAAGCAGTGGCACGACAAAGTCCGGTGTGCCAATGCTCGGAACGAGACCGGCGAGGCCGGTCGATACGCATTTCGTCGATGGAAACCCCTGCACCGTTCCACTGCGTATAATCAGATGTTTTGTAAGCATCTCTGGAGGAACGGGATGGTCACTCCGACCACATCGATTGCCGATCACGACAGCATGGGCTGGCGGTTCGACGAACGGATCGCCCCACTCGTGCAGGTTGCGCGCGAGGACGAGGAGCGGCAGGGCCGAGCAGGCGGCCGCGGCGGCGAGCC
>JANNPR010000672.1:0-3748 GCA_031400345.1 Planctomycetota bacterium
CTCATGGTCCGCGTGGACCACTAACAACAAATTCAGAGCACTTACAAAGTCCTGATCGATCTCGTACGGTTCGCTGGGGACAGCGAACATCATCTGCAGAAAGTTCTCGCAATACCCCAGGTCGTTCTGAGGATAAATGAATGGCTGACCGATCGACTTCTTATAACTATAGGCGGCAATTGTGGGCAGCTTTGCCAATAGCCGGTAAATCGAAATTTCTACCTGCTTCGGATCGTTAGGATTGAGCGAGTCCTGGTAAAAGGTTGACAACGCGCTGACGACGGAGGATAGGATCGCCATCGGATGAGCATCGCGAGGAAAGCCGTTATAGAACGACTTCATTTCCTCATGCAACATGGTGTGCCGCAAAATCGATTCGCGAAAATCCGCCAACTCATCTCTCGTCGGCAGCTCGCCATTGATAAGCAAATGGGCAGCTTCCAAGAAGTCGCAGTGCTCGGCTAAAACCTGAACCGGATAGCCACGATACCGCAGGATTCCTTCCTCGCCGTCCAAGTAAGTAATTTGGCTCATCGTCGAGCCTGTGTTCATGTAGCCTTCGTCCAGCGTAATAATGCCCAAGTCGGAGCGCAGCCGGCTGACATCCAGGCCAACCTCCTGTTCTGTGCCAACTTGAATCGGTAAGTCCAATTCGTGTTCACGGTACTTGAGCTTTGCCACTTCTGGCATCGAGAGTTCCTTCCACGGCGAATTGGCAAGGGGATAGAAATGAACCTGGAACACATAACCACACCCGCTGGCGCGAGTTGGCACGCGACTGTCCGAGCCCAGACAAATCGCTCCGACAATCCAATTCGCAGTGTAGCGATCCGGCGTTCATTCGGCAATTCGTCGCACCATGTCCGGGGAAAACACAGAGCTGAAGCGATGAGGATGAATAAGCTGTTCTAAAATCTCCAAACTATCGACTAGCCGTGGGCCACTTCGATTGAAATAAGCATTGCCGTCAACGGCATAGACCCGCCCACTTCGAACGGCCGGGAGCCCTTCCCAACCTGGCATCGACAACATCGGCGCGAGTTCTTCGGTCGTACGAATTAAGTCGAACCCGCAGGGCATGATAACGCACACATCTGGCGCGGCGTCAATCAAAGCACCCCATTCGGAATAACCACTTTGGATACCGCCCTGCGAGATAACGTTGGTTCCGCCGGCAATCTCGACAAGCTCAGGCATCCAATTGGAAGCCAGCATCAGTGGCTGAATCCATTCGATGCAAGCGATTCGAGGCCGTTCGTGCGATAATAGGCCACTCGACCGCCCAGATACTGCGTCGATGCGCCGCTGAAGATGTGTGACGTATTCCGCAGCCTCTCGAGAGCGATTGGTCGCCTCGCCCACGAGCAACACGTCTTGTAAGACGTCTCGAAGCGTTCGAGCGCTTAATGCCAACAATTTTGTCGAATGGAGTTCCGGGCTAGAGGTTACCGCCTGCCGAATCGATTCGTAGTCCATGGCGCAAACGTTACACTGTTGCTGGGTAATAATCAAATCGGGCTGCAACCGCCGAAGCTGGTCCCAATCCAGGTCATATAGCGGCCGACCAGAACGGATCCAGGTTTTAACTTGTCGATCAATGTCCTCACTGGTCCGAGACGAGTCGATTTGAGAACAAGTTAGGCGAGGTTTTTCCCGTGCGGCAGAAGGATAGTCACATTCGTGGCTGACTCCGATGACCGACTCGCCCAATCCAAGCGCGTATACGATCTCGGTAGCGCTGGGCAATAAGGATACGATGCGGGCGGGTGCGTGCATGGCAGGATTATGCCGCAAACGAGCAAACTTAACAGCCTGACCGTCTCTTCACGCCGGGCGAGGCGACTATGGACCTAACGTTGAAGGGCCTCTTTGGAAGGCGGGCGTTTAAGTTCCCTACGCTTTTCTTTCGGTAAATATTGCTGCTCGAGGAGCTCTGGATCGTATTGCGTCCACGATTCGCGTAGCAAATCTGCTCGCACACGTCTCAACGTTTCGCCATCGTGCCAAACCGCCACAAACTCCTGCGATTTCCAATTGCGCTGTGGGATTTGGGCCGGAGTCTTCAGCAGTCGCCAAGCCCGAACATTGTAGCGGGCCTGCACCAGTGACCAATCATAGAAAATGATCTGGTCCAGGACGAGTCGTCCTTGTTCGTCGTAGAAATGATTGACCTCAACTAAGTCTACTCTGTCAGAGACCACGTCGGTCGCGGGATTCAGGCAAAGAACCGCGATACAAGTGGCCAGTGACGATGTAATGGTACCCACGGCGCACCTCCATGTTCACCGAGTGGCGTACCCGCCTTGCGCGCCCGATTAATCCGCTTCCTTACGGTTATCGGACGTCGCGAAGCTTTGGGCACAAAGGTTCTGATTTGTATCCCTGAATTTGTTTTGGCACCAGACAAATTGGGAAAACCAGCTAAGAGGCATCGAACAGGGTGTCAATTTCTAATGCCTTCTTAAGACGTGCCAAGAACACCACCCGCGGGATTTCCTGGGCACCGAGCCGGCCCATGTGAGGCGTCCACTGCTGAATGTCAAATAACGTGAAACCTTGCTGCTGAAGATGACCCGCCAAGTGAATAACAGCGGCTTTGGACGCGTCCGATGCTGTGTGAAACATCGATTCTGCGGCGAAATACCCTCCGAAACCGACTCCGTAGACCCCACCTACCAAGTCATTGTCTCGCCAAACTTCGACGCTATGTGCCACTCCTAATTGATGCAGCTGGCAATATGCTTCGATCATTTCTGGCGTAATCCACGTGCCGAGTTCCTCGCCCCTGGGTGCGGCGCAGGCACGAATGACGCGCTGAAAAGCCCGATTCGTAGTGAACTGAAACTGCCCGTTTCGCAACTTGCGACCAAGTCGACGTGGAAGGTGCACCGAGCTTATTTCCACGATGGCACGCGGATCGGGGGGAAAACCAGGCCAGGATAGTCCCGTTTCGAGTCTCACACGGCCAAGGAAAGATGCCCCGCCGGTAAGCCGCAAAAAGCCATTCCGGCTCGAGACATCCTCCGACCATCAACAGACCATCTTCACCGGCAGCTGACACGGGCGGAAACGGGCAGAAATTCTGGGACAATTGGCTACCCATGACGGATTGCTTGTTCCTCGATAAGCAGGAATGTCTGTGGATGTGCGGAGAACAGCCCGATGCAGTTTATTCGGTCAGTCGTATAATAACACCAACCCCGGTGTCATCTTGGGTGCAGAACATAACTCCGGCAGCGAGTTTATCGCATTATGGATCAAGAGACCTCTTTAATCGTTGAGCCTGTGGGGACCCCGCCGCAGGCAGGTGATCATTTTCCGTCTTCCAATTTGCACTCTCCCCGTAACGACGAGAGTCCTGCCCTGCGGAAAGTCACCTGGGTCCTCGTATTCTTAATTGGTCTGCTGCTACTCAAGTTTCTTGTGCCACGCGCTGCGGAAGAGTTGCAATACGCTGTATCTCGCGGCCAGCAACGTGCTGAATATGAAATGGCTTCGCTGTCGCTTATGACTCGCCCGTTAGAAGAGTTGTCGCGCGCTTATCAATCGATTTCTAAGAAGGCGGGTCCAAGCGTCGTTCATATTAATGTGGTCGAACGTGCTCGATCGAACACCGCCGACGAGTTCATGTTGTTAACTCGACCTAAGGGACAGGAATTCGCCGGACAGGGTTCGGGCGTGATCGTCGATTCCACAGGCTATGTTGTGACGAACAACCACGTGGTCGCTGGCGCTTCGGAAATCCGGG
>JANNPR010000679.1:0-5460 GCA_031400345.1 Planctomycetota bacterium
ACCGGATTGTTCTTGTTAGCAATTTGTTGTTCGATTTCAGATGCTTTCAAAGACGTCCGGGGCGTCGGAATGATCTCAGACGTTTCCCAACGCAAATCGCCAATCGTCTCTTTTTTGAGGCTGCGTTCCGCGGCGATTAAACCTTCATAAACGCGTGAAGTAAGGATGGGACGCATCCCGTGCGTGCCATCGTTGTACTTTCCTGCGGCGATGTTGCCTGCACAGCCCGTAAAGTAAATATGTCGGCAGTCGGGTTCGTCGGCTTGCTTTTGCTTGCGGGCCAGCCCGACGAAGTCACTACTGACGCGCCCGTCGCCGTAGTAGCTCATGGGATGCGTGGCATAGTAATGGCATGCCGCGATTTTGTGATCGCCGTCATAAAATGCCACCGTCTTCAGCCATGGATCAATCAGCCCCTCAGGCATTTCACGCAATTTGGGATCGGTGCAGGCGCTGCCTCGCATCCCTGCGACCTTGCCGTCAGGTCCCACGTTAACTCGCCGATTCGACGCCACTTGTTCGACTCGCCCTTGCCCCTGCCCGACATGCGTTATTTTTCGCGCGCGTGATACGGATTCAGACACGGACTGGCGCGCCCGATCGAGACACTTGCGATAGAAATCCAAGTCAACAATATGCGGCAGGTCACCTTGTGCCGCCACCAACTGTTCGGCATCCAAACATGCGAACGGTGCGTTGTGCTGGTGCACACATTGCACCGCGACGCGCTCTGCAGTCGTTCCTGCCGCCTCCGCTAAAGCTTGTCGCCATTGCACGTGGGCGTCATTTAGTAGACCCGTCCAGTCCACCGCACATAACACGATCGGTTTTCCAGCCCCCAGAAGCACCAGACCAATGGCTTCCAGCGGATCATCTACCGCCTCGACAGGCTTGATCCAACCGCCGCAACAGGAGTGGCCAATGGGAGGCGTGACATCGAAGTGGAATGTCGCCAAGTGCAGATTCGAAGAGCCCGCGATCTCTGTGGACTTGGCGGGCTGCAATCCTACCCCAAGAGTCGCGGCGCCCAATGCGCCAGCTGCGGATGTATGCAAAAATCGTCGGCGATTAATGTTCAACATGAATTAGGCTCTCAATTTAGTTCGCGTGAATCGCAGTTGTTGGCGAGGGTTGCGAATTCGGATGTCCGAAAGTGTGCCACTGGCAGCCGCCGAAATAAGGTTGGACGTACGATAACGCTCTTATCGGCGGCAAGCCAGTGCTGAAACTTGTGCTTCAGGATTCAACAATCCGCCATAGCCTGACTGGCAATGCTTCAGGTTTCAAGTTGGCGTTTCAAATCCTCCTGGAAAATAAATGGAGTTTTAGGAATGCGATCAAATGAAAAATCCGCAAGCAGATCCGAAGCACGACAGGGATCCGATGACGAACGCAAACCGCACGACCACGCGAGGAGCCCAATTAGCCGCTCTGCGGGCACTCGTTGTGCTTGCAACGTCGCCAAGCGGGTGTCGCCATGTCGCTTCGCAAGCCGCCGTCCATCCGCCCCAACCACCAGCGGAACATGTACAAATTCCGGTGGCTGCCACTCAAAAAAATCGTACAGATCCAGCTGGCGCGATGCGCTAGGCAATAGGTCATCACCCCGTACAACTTCGGTTATCCCCATCAAATGATCGTCGATGACAACCGCCAATTGATAGGCTGGGGACCTGTCGGCTCTGGCGACAACAAAATCTCCTAATTCCTGCCGCAGGTCACGACAAATGGGCCCAGCAAATCGGTCCTGAAACTTTCGTGGCGCATTAGACGTGCGAAAGCGCCATGAGAACATTTGATTTCCCAACGATTCTGCCGCTTGAGATATTCGCCAGCTACAAGTACCGGGATAGCGTGGTGTTTCCTGAGCAGCATGCGGAGCGCTTGCTGCCGCGATCACGTCGGTTCGAGTGCAGGTGCATGGATAGACTCGTTCAGCCGCCCGCAGCCGAGCTAATGCATCGTGATAAAACGTGAGCCGCTGACTTTGCACATAGGGCGCATGAGGTCCGCTTACATCTGGTCCTTCGTCCCAGTCGAGCCCTAGCCACTGCAGGTCAAGTAGCACCTGTCGTTCCGCGCCGGCCTTGACGCGCGGCGAATCTATGTCCTCCATGCGAAGAATTAATCTTCCGCCTCGCGAACGTATCGAAAGCCAAGCCAACAAAAAAGTACGAGCGTTGCCAATATGTTGGGCACCGGTAGGTGAAGGGGCTAGCCGTCCAATGAGTGGTCGAGGGGTGTCAGTCGATTTCAAGCGGTTTTAATCTCAGATTCTCAAGCCCGTGCGCAACGCCCATTGGGCAAGCAATACGATTGTCAAAACACCGAGACACCATAGTCCTATGCGGCTCAGATCGTGTTCGACCAGACCGCGACGGATGCGATACAGCTGGATGGCTCGGTACGGCAGCTGGCCAATCATCAAACAAAACACCAAGATGCCCGCCGGATTGAAGTGCCAAGCATCCAAAACGCGGCCGTGGGCCAGGCTGACAAAACATCTCGTTAAGCCGCATCCGGGACAGTCAACGCCAAACCACGTTTTGTAGACACACAATCCGGGCAAAGCCGCATTCACGATCGGGACTTCAATCTGCTGTCCGTTACGCACTCGAAGTGTCGCCGAGATCGCCAAGACCGCAAAACTTAGCATCAAAAATAGCCAATGGAAGAAGCGATCCGCTCGGGAAGAGCGCGGCATTATCAGCCGGGGACTCTGAACGCCCGATGGCTGGGACTTCGGAAAGTTGGGAGTCGTCATTGCATCCCTGGGACGGGATTCGTCGCTGGCCGCTGTATCGTCGTCGGTAACTGCCTGGAGCATGCGGACAGTCTACTTCTAGCTACTTGGTTTCACGATTGGTTTTCGACGGATCCAGGGCCTCCTGGAACACCCGCAACTGGCGTTTCATCTGTCCTGAGTATGGTTCTGAATGAAGCGCCAGGAGTTGATGCTTCACGGCATTTGCATAGTCACCCTTAGCGAAGTAGCAACGTCCCAACGTGTCTAAGTATGCCGCAGACCCCGGGGCGAGTTCTAGCGACCGCTTGCTACTGCGTATTGCTAAATCGTAGTCACCGATCGTATTCCCAATCAACCAAGCGAATTCATTATGCTTTTGTGCGAGTTCTTGGCGCGTGTCCGAGAATGTTGCATCGTTAGGGGTCTGCCGAAGTATCTTGTCTAGTTGGGAGATTTCATCTTGCAGTCGACCGGCCGTGGCACTGATCAAGTCCCGTGTTTTCTTTCGCCAAGCGTCATCGGCAGCCGCGAACCGGTACATTCCAATCAGCGCGTCGAGTTCTCCCGGATATTCAGTGACCGCCTTTTCCAAATGAGTTTTTTCTTTTTCGAGGTCCGGTATGGCGTGGAAATGCATGGCGAAATAGTAGTGCATACGGGCACGGAAGGGTCGCAGGTCGGCCGTATTCTTGCCCAACAAGTCGCTGACGCTACGATCCTTTTCTGCAGCATCAAACAACTCTTTCCATACTTCGCCCGCCGCCAGGTCCCTTTCCAAATCGTGCAACAATTCGGTGAGGAGGCCGCGCGCCTGAAAATCGGCGCTCTCTCCCTTTGGCGCTAATTCAAAAACTCGTTTGAATTCCTTCTCCGACCAATCGAACAAGCCACGTTCCTGCAGGGTGCGGGCTTGGCGGATATGGAATAAAGGATTTCCCTCCAAGGCCCGAGCATGATCCGCAGTTTGTTGGGCCAGCTCGGTTTTGTTTTGGTGGAGTTGGGCTTCGGCCAGTACATACAACAATTCCAAACTATCATCGAATCGGTTCCCGAATCGCTGAGCCAACTCCTCTACCAGCGTCCAAAGCTTGCGATTCAGCAACCAATTTGCCATGTCGATCAGGTCTTCTGGTTCTCCTCGCAAGATGTCAAACGAGCGACGAACGGCGGCGATGGATTCCGTTTCATGATGGCAACGTTGCAGTAATTCGGAATGCCAGCGCATGAGATTCCGCAAAACGAGTAAGTCGGTACGTTCCGGGAACAGCGAAAAGACCCCTTCTTCTCCGCGCACTACACGTTCCCAGGCCGGCAATGTTGCTTCGGCTGATTCCAGGGTATTTGCAAACAATCGCAGCCAATGTGCCGCAGGGCGATTACTGCGTCCGGCGGCCTGACGAATTAGCTCAACCCTGGCCTCCTGCTCCTTTCCTGCCGCGGGTATGGAACCCATGACCAGCAGAGCGGCATGTTTCGATAAGACATGGTCGGTCTCAAATCGGGCAAGCCGGCACAAGGACTCGATTCCTAGCCCGTTTGGCAACAGAGCCAACCGGTCCATATGGCTTCGCCGGTCATGATTGGAGCCTACGCTATAGTTGCGCAGCGCCATTTTAACCTCCGGCGAATCGGTCTCCGTTAGCCAACGGTCCGGGATGCACTTCAACAGATAGCGAGCACGCCGCGCAATCTCGATGTCCTCGTGGAGAATGGCCTCGAATAACCCGTCAAAGGCTACGAGCCCCAGCCGCTTAAGCTCGGCCTGAGCTTTTTCCCGAGTGGAGTATTCTGCGTCACCCAGTTGTTCGATCAAGCGTGCAATGCGCTGATCGGAAATCGCTTCATTCGGAATATCAAGAGGCGCTGCCACAGCATGATGTTGGGCTATCACCAACATCGCGACAAGAAATAACAGAACTAAGGGCCGCACCATGAATGCCTCGTATGACGTCAATTGTCCGCAGACGTATTCAGGATATTCGGCCGGAACAGTACCAGGCAAGCTATTTGTTGATGTCCATGAGCTAACCGACAGACCCATCCGCGTCCTCATGGCTGGTTGTGAACCTCGTCCCGACCATCTTCCATCTCTTGAATATACTGACGAAGCCGCTCATTTTCGTCAGTAACATCTTTGATTTTCAGCATATTCTCCACGCGTTTGAGCAATTCGACTTTGTTTACCGGCTTGGAAAGAAAATCGTCCGTTCCCGCAGCCACGGCACGTTCGATATCGCCAAGTTCATTTAGGGCTGTCACCATTAGAATCATAATCCGCCGAAGTTGCGGATCGTCTTTGATCTTTTTGCAAACTTCGAATCCGCTGAGTCGCGGCATCATCACATCGAGCAAAATTAGATCCGGCTTGAAGGAAGTCACCTTGGCGAGCGTCTCCTGCCCATCACTTGCCATCTCGATTCGACATTCGACATTCGAGAGATATGCCTCGAGCAGTTCACAGTTCGCCTGATTGTCGTCGGCGATTAAGATCCGGTTCTTCGGGGTCATAAAGATCCTTCGGGTTCTCACAACACACGTCGTAGAGGCACACTCGCTGCGCCGTTACGGCTCCGCGAGTGTGCCTACTAGATCATCCGCAGGCCTCAGACGGTACGGGAAACTGTTGGCACAAGGTCAAAACTTCTTCGCGAATTCTTTGATGAACGGTATCGTCGTTGACGTGCTTGAGTCCGTCGAGTATCCAGCGTCCTACC
>JANNPR010001260.1:0-4990 GCA_031400345.1 Planctomycetota bacterium
CAGTATGGCGGGAACGCTTGGCTCTGGAAATCCGATGGGACCGCTTCCGGTACGCAGCGCGTGTTGGGCCAACGGAACGCGGGCAATGCGACTCCGTCACCGGTCAACAATGTGGAACTTGTCAAAACCATCAATGGCAAAGTGTATGCCGTAGCCGAGGGACAGCTATGGACGCTGGAAGCGGGCGACGCGCTGGCCATTCCCGTGGCCGACACGGTTTCCGGAGTTCGCGAATTGGTCGCAATGGGTGAACAAATTTTCTTTGTTATTCAAAACGAGCTCTACGTACTAGATTCGGCCCAGGCAAGCGGCAAACGGACGATCGACGTGAGCATGGCGCCGCAGATAGAGTCCCCGACATTGCTCACGCCTTTCAATTTAGGTGCCGCCGCGACTGAGCCGAATCTGTTCTTCTTTGGCACCGGGCAACAGGGCAGAAGCCTCTACCGCTACGACGTCGGCGCCGATCAGGTGTTCGAGGTCTTCGCGAATCTACAAAGCGGCGAGGAAGTTGCCACCGTGGATGCGCCCGGCGGTCCCGCCTTGTACTTTACGGGTCTGCACAACGCGGCGCCCGCAGGCGTTTTCTTTGGTCAGATGTGGCGAGTCAGAGCCAATGGCGACGGGATTGCCGTAGTCGATCAGGTCGCGACGGACAATCCAGATCAGCCGGCCCACTCCTTCTATTCGCTGAAGAGGGTCGGGGGCGCGCTCTTCGCCGCGCGTTACCATAACGACGATCGAACGCTTTATAGGATCGCGGGGGGTGCAACTGAGGCCGTCCCGTTGAAGAACTTCAATCCCACTGCCGCACCCGGCGTGGAAGCATTACGGCACCTCACGGAGGTCGATTTCGGCCAAGGGCCGCGGTTGGTGTTTACTGCCGACCTGACCCTTTCGGCAGCGAACAAGCCCTACGGCAACGAACTGTGGATATCCGATGGCACGCCGGAAGGGACCATGTTGCTGGCCGACGTGAATCAACAAATCGTGTCCGGTCGCAAAACACACTCGAGTAGGCCGGAACGGCTCACGGTGTCCGGCAATCAACTGTATTTCACGGCGTATCAAGGCAGCTCGTCCAACAATCGCGAATTGTGGCGGTCCAATGGCACGCCTGAAGGCACCGTGTTAGCCAAAGAATTCCGCGCGGGTGGCGAGGGTGGCCTGCTGAGTTCCTACACCACCCTGATCAGCGGCCAGAACAAGATATTCCTCACCGCCCAGGACGACACGAGTAATCAGATACAGCTTTGGAGCGGCCCCGCAGCCACGGGCGACGTGGTCCGAACCGACCAAAACCTGGGTATCGTACTGACGGTCGAGTCACTGTTCGAAGAGGGAAACGCGGTGATCGACAACCGCGACCTGACCGATGTCGCTCGCTTCCGTTTCGATTCGGTCGTTAACGAGGGCAGCGGACTCCTCCGTATCAACATGGCGGACGCGGTTCGCGAGGCCCTGCGCACCGGCAAAACGCGGCTGACCTTCCGGCTCAGCACCGCTTCGCCAAATGTGCGGCTCGATTTCCAGCAATCGCTCGCGGAAGTGGTCTACGGCGCCCCATCCGGCGGACCGGGCAATACCCGGCTAAACGTCACGCCCAGTCCGGGCGTGCTGTTTGACCTGTATAACGATCTCGGCGAAGTGCTGGCGACCGCGAAGGCGGTGGCCGATCTGCGAAACTATGACGCGGGCACATATTATGTCCGTGCATATCCTCCTAAACCGTTGGCCAATGACCTGCCATTTTCGATTGAACTCGGCGCACCAGCGGCCGGTCAGACGCGAGCACAATACGAAGATCCTGATCGCGACGTAATCCGAGGCGGTGACGGAAACGACGTGTTGGCGGGCAACGCCGATCTGGATCGGATGTTCGGCGGAATCGGCCGCGATACGTTCGTGTCCGACGTGCTCTACGCGGTTTCGACCATTTCGGCACCACAAGTCGTTCTTAATGGACCGGAAGCTAGAGATTGGAAAGTGAGAGAGGACCAGCCCCTAATCAACGTGCCGTCCAGAGAATCCGCGGGACTCTTCAAACGGGCACAACTCGATCCAGTCGTGTCGATTTACGATCCCGCTCTGCGTGTGAAACTCGCCGAAGCCGTCGGCATAGCCATCACCGGCGCGTGGCATCCTAGCTTAGATCCATATCTTTCCAGGCCGCTGCGCGCCAGCGATATGGCCAGCCTGATCGAACTGGATTGGGGCTACACCAATTTGAATGGCATCGAGGGGCTCGAATACGCGATCAACCTTCGCGCGTTGAACCTTTCCGGTACAGATATCGGCACGATCGATCCGCTGCAAAAGACTACCAGTAAGTTACCTGAAAGTGCCGGTGCGCCGCTCGGTCCGTCACGGCTGGAATACCTCAGCTTCGACGATGCCTACGTGGATTTCCTCGATCCGCTCAGCATGCTCCATGAGCTCAAGGGCCTGTCGATGGATCTGAACTTCTTCCTCGACCTGTCACCATTGGCCGACTTGCGAAAACTTAACTTCCTCAGCGCCGACGGTTTTATCAATGCCGCCCCGGGCACCGCGTTGGTGGACATTTCGCCGTTGAGCACCAACTCCGCGCTGCGTTCGCTCAGTCTCACGAACCAGGCCATCGTGAAAATCGACGCACTCGACTACCTGCCTTCGCTGCAGCACGTTTATCTGGCTGGGAACAAGATCGAGCGGATTGATGCTTTGGCCGGCGTTCGTTTCGCCGACGACCAGCGCCCCGGCTTTGCCACGGAACTTGGTCACGCCGTTCACACCGAGTCAGCTGGTTGGCAGGGAAGCGTACAGATTGTGGATGATGTATTCCATGGCGATTATCGCTTTATCGAGAGCACCGGCAGCGACGGAGCGTTTGCTTCGTGGAAATTCAACGACCTCCTGCCCGGCGAGTACGAAGTGTGGATCACGTGGCCAGAACACGCAAATCGCGCCAAAGCGGTACCTGTGACCGCGCAGTTTTCCAGCCAGAATAGCGGCCAATACGTTGCTGGCAACAAGATTTTCGGTTCTGTCGATCAACGATTCGCCCCCAGCGGTTCTCAGTTTGCCGGCCTCC
This sequence comes from Planctomycetota bacterium, assembly GCA_031400345.1. GTDB lineage: Bacteria > Planctomycetota > Planctomycetia > Pirellulales > Pirellulaceae > JANNPR01. The sequence goes on from JANNPR010001260.1 coordinate 3,074, forward strand.
CCTGGCAGCAGTTGGGGAATCTTAATGTAAGCAAGGGCTCGACGGTCGCTCCGAATTCCGGTTGGTTGGAAGTACGCTTGGATGCCGCTCCCGGCGTGTTGGCCGCCGACGCCGTTCGAATCGTTCGCCGAACCTCTAATTTGCCGCTCGAGCTCGTGTCGCTGGACCGTAATCCGTTGGGGAATGACGCGTATGTGCTGGCGGGCATTCTCGATGCGGCGATCGAGAGGCCGACCGCTTGGCAAGAATTCTCGTTCGCGTTAAACCAGGCGCCTGTCGCGCAACGGTTCAATATACGCACCCTGCCGCCGCGGGCTCTGCCGTGGGACCAAACCACAGTCATTGACCTTTCGACGTTGCCACCACTCGTCGCGGATCCCGAGCTCGCGCCAATCACCTACACGGCGACCACGAATGCCGCGCCGCCAGACGTCAACATGGCGAGCCGCCAGTTTACCGGCGATGACGTTGTCGTGCTTCCCAACTCGGTACTCAACGGCGTTACGGGCCGTGTTACCGTCGAGTTTTGGTTCTCGACCAAGAATACCAATTATCAAACCGTCCTATCGGGGATATCAGCCGCCAATGCGCCACAGTTCGAAGTAGGGATCCAAGGACAATCGATTGTCACAATCGTTAACGGTTCGCGACGCGACTTCATTGTTAATAATGTCAATTTGACCGGCGGCGAGCCACATCACATAGCTGTCGTCATGGGCGATTTTGGTACCGGTATATCAACTCACACGGCTTATCTGGACGGTGTATTAGTAGGGAGCCTGGGATTTAATCCACCCTTCCCATCCACGATCAGTTTGGCCGGTGTGGTCGTCGGCCAGCGCCAAACCTCAGCACTCAGTGGCTACACTACCCCTTTTATCGGGAGGCTTGACGAACTTCGCATTTGGTCAGCATCGCGAACGAGTGCAGAAACTCTTCGGGACATGTCGCGTCGGCTGACCGGCGCTGAAACAAATTTGCGTGCGTCCTACACTTTTGACGATGCAACCAATAGCACGCAGGCGCGGGACTTCACGCCCAATGCCTTCCATGGCACCTACGGCGATACCGTTGGAGGCGCGGGCAACACGGCTGCCGCACCTGACTTTGCGCCAGCAACTAAGACCGTCCTGGGCACCGGCATCGTGGCTCGGGTCGTGTCCGGTAATCAACTCCAGCTAACGCCTATTGGTGGCTTCACAGGGCCCGCTCGCGTTTTGCTCACCGCGACAGATCAACCCGTTCTTTCCAATTCCAAGCAGGGTTACGGCCGCACGGCCGACCTCATGCTCGACGTGCTGGTTCCGCAAACCACACCGCAACCGATCGGCGGCCAACGCACCAGTACGTCCTTCACCCGCGATCCCAACGCTGCCGTCTACGATGGGTTCGTTACCTTGGCGGCAGATGCAACCGGACGATACCTCCATTTGTGGATCTTGAAGGGCACGACCACAGCCGCGGACAACGACAAGGTCTTGGGGCAATGGTATCGGGCCGATGGTACGCCAGATGGTGCTCGCATCGAACTGCCAGGGATTAATCCGGGAACGACGGATCTGCAAGCTGTCGTACAGGCGAGCGGAAGTCTCGTGGTCGTGTGGCGAAAGCCGGCCGGGCCAGGATCCAACGGCGGACTGGAAGCACGAATATTTGCCAACGACGGCAGTCCGCTCGGGGCGACGATTCCCGTGCGTGCGGATTTCGGCACGAATCAACCTTCTGGCAACGATTGGCACGTCGCGGTAACAAGTGACGACACGTTTGGAGTGACGTGGGAAGAGTTTTCCAACATTACAGTCAAATACAACGTGTTCTTCCGCGCGTTTGACTCGGCAGGCGCGCCTCTGGGCGCAGCGCAAGCCGCTTCATCGACTAATACCGATAATCGAAGTCCACGCATCGCAGCAGACGAAG
>JANNPR010000731.1:0-1513 GCA_031400345.1 Planctomycetota bacterium
GCCAGAAGTGGCACACTCGGGCACGTTTATGCGAGCTATCGCCGCGACGAACCGGTCGGACGGGAAGATTAAGATTAAGATTAAGATTAGTATTAGTATTAGGAATTAGGATTAGGAATTAGGAACCATATTTACGGCAGATTGTTTTTGGAAAGTGCAGTTACCCAACGCTTTCGGAATAAGATTCCAAATCCCTGATAACCATTTATGAAAAGCGTTCCCTCATCACTAGCAGAACTAACGGCCATCGCTCGTGGAATTCGCGGTGACGTAATCCGGATGTCTCACCGAGCAAAAGCGCCCCATTTGGGATCGGCATTATCGTGCGTGGATATCTTGGTAGCGGCCTATTGGGGGACGCTCAACGTCGATCCAGAGATGCCACAACTGCCCACGCGTGACCGTTTCATTCTTAGCAAGGGGCATGCCGCAGCCGCATTATACGCCGTCTTGGGGGCGCGTGGTTTTTTCCCGGTATCGGAACTTATCAACTATGGCGAACCCGGCAGCTGCCTTCCAGAGCAACCTAGCCCAGGCGCCATCCCCGGCCTCGAGGCTGCCACTGGTTCGTTAGGTCATGGGTTGTCGCTAGGCATTGGCATGGCTCTGGCCGCTCGAATCGCTGGGCAAGAATTTCACGTGGTCGTTGTCATGAGTGACGGTGAGTGCAACGAAGGAACCGTTTGGGAGGCAGCCATGTTTGCTCCAGCTCAGCGGCTGTCGAACGTCACTGTCGTGATCGATTTCAATCGCTGGCAAGCTACCGGACGCAGCGAAGAAGTCATGGCATTGCAGCCGCTCGTGCAAAAATGGCGAGCTTTTGGTTGGGAGACCATCGAAGTCGACGGTCATGATTTGGAATCCCTGACCACTGCCCTGAATCATCGCACGGCAGATCGTCCTGTGGCGGTTATCGCCAACACGGTTAAAGGGAAAGGAGTGTCGTTTATGGAAGATGACAACAACTGGCACTACCGAGTACCGAACGCGAAGGAAGTAGAATCCGCTTTGTTGGAGCTATCGGGTTCATGAGAAACGCTTTCGCCAAAGAACTATGGGAGCTCGCCGCGGTAGACGATCGCGTGGTCATGCTATCGGGCGATATTGGCAATCGCTTATTCGACGATTTTAAGGCTCGCTACCCGCAACGATTTATAAACTGTGGGGTTGCTGAATCGAACATGATGGGCGTCGCTGCAGGCATGGCCATGTGCGGATTACGCCCGGTGGTGTACACGATCACGCCCTTTGTCACGACTCGGTGCCTCGAACAAATACGCGTCGATGTGTGTTACCACCATGTTCCGGTTGTCATCGTGGGCGTCGGCGCCGGTTTGTCCTACGGCAGTTTAGGGGCCACTCATCACGCCTGCGAAGATATTGCGTTTCTGCGTGTGTTGCCTCATATGAAGGTGGTCTGCCCGGCCGATGCGATGGAAACCCGGTTGGCACTTCGCGCCGCAATCCGGCAAGACGATCCCGTTTACTTACGTCTGGGCAAAAAGGGCGAGCC
>JANNPR010000803.1:0-2887 GCA_031400345.1 Planctomycetota bacterium
CCAACCAGATGCGCGCCCACCGTTCGCCATAAGCCGGATCCGCCAAAAAACGGTCCTGCATACGGTCAAGCGCGTCCGCGTTCTTATCCGCGGCGAATTCTGATACTTCTGGCGGAGTGGGCGGCAGCCCACGAAGGTCGAGGCTAAGACGACGTATCAGTGCATATCGATCGGCTTCGGGCGTGCCCGTTAATTCCGCCTGCTCACGACGCCCTTGAATGAAAAAATCCAGTCGACTTTGAGGCCAAGTGGAGTCTTTGACTGTTGGAAGCGGGGATCGATGCGGTTTAACAAACGACCAATGCTCATCAAATCCGGCACCCTGGCTAATCCAGCGGCGAATGGTTTCAATTTGCTCGGGGCTTAGCGGATCGCCGGCCGATTTAGGCGGCATGCGTGTTTCTTCTTCCCCTGATGTGATTCGCCGCAGTAGTTCGCTTTTGTCAGGTTGTCCCGGGATGATCGCAATCTCGCCGCTTTCCAATTGGGCGGTCGCAACGTCGCGGTGATCCAGTCGCAATCCAGCCTCGCGATGCTCATTGTCCGGGCCGTGACAGGCGAAACAATTCTTGGCCAGGATGGGACGCACGTCTGTGTTGTAGTTCAGTGGGCTAGGCTTCGACGGCGGCGCAGCCCAAACAAACCCGGAAAAAAGGGCCAATACCGCGATCGTTGCCGCAGAACATAATCTCATCGTCGCATTCCTCAGCGCAATGATGGTGGAATCAATGCAATCGGTTCGATTTTAACCGGATCCGCCCGAACATGCGACCGTCTGGATGACTGGGGGAGCCGTGCGGGTGGAAAGGAAGTGTCTCCTGGAAGGACGCCGAGGGGGTGTGCCACTGGCAGCCGCCGGAGTTGACTCAGATAATCGAGCAAATGTTAAATCGGCGGCACGCCAGTGCTGAGGTGGATTTGGTCCGGAGTAGGTGGCTCGAAGTAACGAACAAGTTGGTGACATGGCCCATCGGGAGGCGGCAGTGGAAGGGCTTTTTTCAATTCACTTGTTCCATCCCCACCACTGTAAGGTGCCGGTAGTTCAGCTCAGGTGCCTGGTTGTCAGTTTCTACGAGCATGTCTTTTCGATTCGGCCACGCCGATCGATGTCCGACGTCAGCGGTCTTCGGCACTGGCTTGCCGCCGAAATGAGTCTTATTGTAAATCGGTACGAACTCCGGCGGCTGCCAGTGGCACCCCATCCCGTGACATCACCTCGAAAAAATATCCACCTGCATTAACCCTTTCCTTACTTCTTACCTTCGACCGGTGCTTCGCCAGCCCCTGCTGTTGGATCAACGATCAAGACGTTGCCTCCAAAATCCTCGTCTTCTTTGAGTACGCGACCGCGATCGTCGAGCTTCATGTCGGCCTCGGCCGTCTTGCGTTTGGCAACGGCCAGTAGTCGTTCATAGAGAGGCTCGGGTTTGGCGCCGTTCATTTCGGAAACGGCACCGGCAACTTCCTTGAGATATCGCAGGAAGATGTTGCGGCGCTCTCCTTCCTGCTTCACACGGTTGCGTCGATTAAGGTAGATCCCCAATTTTCGCCCCACGGCCTGCAGACCTAGCCGCAATTCCCGCTGGATTTCGGGATACGAAGCCACCGCTTCCTTGGATTCACTGGTGAAAGGCACCCACACGCTGGCCATGTGCACCATTACGGTCACCGGGCCAGTTGGCAGGCCGCCCCGCGATTGGCTGAGCCCGTAGGGTCGCCAGTTCGTTGCGATGACCGATTGAGTTATGGCGCATGCCGACTGTTGGAACTGCAATGGAACTCGGTTCGCATAGCGGAGCACCTGCATCGTCTGGCCTTCGCTGAGGTTGACGTTTCGCATGGCTTGATGCAATTGTTGGATTTCTTCTTTTTTTAATTTGTTGGCCGATTGGCGGGCTGCCAGTCGCGACTCTTGCAAAATGCGTTCTGCAGCATCCGAACCAATTCCGTCAAAGGTATTCATCAGGAATTGCCGCAACGTCCGCGCATCACTCTCCGATATCAGTTCGTTTAACGCCTCGAGCGAAACCTTTTGAGCTGGACTAACCCCGCCAAAGGCCAGCGCCACTTCGATCACGAATGGATTGCCTCGATAGACGGACGGCGGTCGAGTTGCAGCAGCGTAGAATTCGCCGGGTACTACATGATGCAGGCCTTTCAACAGGAGTTCCTCACCAATCGGTGAGATGCAGTCAGTGGCGGGGGCGCTGATCTTTGTCGTCTGCAGAGATTGATAGAGCGCGTCTGCCTCTTGCCTTCCAATACGACCCACGGATGCTCGAGAACTAAGTTTTGCGGCATCGCAAACTCGCCGGGCCACACTTCCGCTGACTCGCGAAAATGAGCCGGTCAAAAACTGGGATAACGTACCGGGTTTGGAATCTTTGAGCATCGACACCAATTGGCCGAGCTCGATGCCGTACGGATGAGGCTTAATCTCTTTGGGTTCGGGCGGTAGCTTATGGGTCGATCGCGGATAAATGGATTCGTTAGCGTCTGGATCAAGATAGTGCAGCGTAACGTGCGGGTTGGCGATGGCCGTTTGTTCCAAGTAGTCGTCGACGCTCCCCCGGCCGCGGTGGAAGCGTCCCTCCAGCTCGATCGTCACGCGTGTGCCACTGACGACCTCTTTCGACTTTTCGCCCTCCGTCGATTGGTAATGGCTTACCCATTCAATGCCATGATCCTTGATGTATTGAAGTCCCTTTTCGCCGGCCTGGATGTCAACACCTTCCCCTTTTCCATTGAGGATTTCCGGATGATTCTTTTTGGTGTCAATTTGGATTTCGTAATAGTGTGCCGGTTTGCGCGAGGAAACCTTAGAGATAATCTTCACCGGCTTTCCGGTAGTGAGCATCCCATACATACCAGCGGCGCTGATACCAAT
>JANNPR010000832.1:0-3114 GCA_031400345.1 Planctomycetota bacterium
GATGGGGGTGAGCAAATATCCGCACATGCTTGACGTATTCGTCAAATTGTTTTTGCGACATGGTCTCCACAATCGGCGAAACGTCCGCCAGTGGTCGGTAGCAACGCTCCTTAGGAAAAAAAACGTCGACTTTGAATTCGACTTCCAAGTGGACGGGTGGAGCATCAATAAGAATTTCGTGAGGAGCAATTCGTTTGCCGAGCTGTTTGCTGGCGAGGTTCGCCAATTGCTCTCCACATTCCGTTAGCCAGGGATAGGGGCGGCGTGCCAGTTGATGATAAAGATCACGTTGCTGAAAGTAGCTGAATTGGCACAGGCGTTTATATAGTTGGCGGGTGGGACCGAACAATCCGTTCAGTAAGTCGGCAGCGGGACTTTCGCCAGCTGCGGCTTGGAGCGTCGCTACCATGGAAACTTCGGTAAGACGGAGCAACGTGTCCAAATCTAAATCACGATACAACAAGAAAAAGGCTCTTTGAAGCATCGCGGTCGCAGCACGTACCGTGTGGTGCCAATACACTTCGCGGAACATGACATATCTGGCAAAAACCATTAATTCTGCAGCAGTCTTCCCTTTGTCCGTAATCGCCAAACCATCGCCCTGTTCGTTGACACAAAGACTGCCGATCAAACGCTGTTGATCAAAATTCTGACCATACGGAACCCCGGCATGCAGGCTATCCCGCCCCAGATAGTCCATTTTGTCGATATCGATTGGTCCCGAGAGCAAACTGCGAAGAAGCTGAGATCGTGCATCGCCAGGTTTATCCGACAGGATTGCCATCACGTCCCGCGGGTTAGTGCTCCACTCGCCCCGGAGCACATCTGCGATTTCACCTTCCAGCAGAAAGCTGTTCGCGAACAGTTCGTGTTCAGGGACGCCAGCGAGTTGAATGTCTTCGATCGGGTGACAAAACGGCCAATGTCCCAGATCGTGCAACAATGCAGCCACGATCAGCAATTCGGCATCTGACGGCGAGACGACTTCGTTGAACCGTGGGTCGTATGCCAGTTGTTTGAGATACAACAGGGCCATCCGATAAACGCCCAGCGAATGCTCGAATCGCGTATGATTGGCCGCGGGATATACCAGCGAGACTAGACCCAACTGGCTGATCTGGGCCAGACGCCGAAAGTCGGCGGTGTCGATGATGTGCTGGACTCGGGGCGTTAGCGGAACATCTAATTCGTGGGGGATGCGTATGAGATGTCGCCGGGCATCCAATCCCTGTATTTCGGGCAGATCGAGAATGGTGTTCATGGAAGTGTTGCCGTCAACCTACCGTTACGAGTAGATCGGGGCAAGTAATGCGACTTGTCGCCATTCTTAGTCTGGCTTTCGACGGGGCAGGTCCCGTCGAAATAAAGGAGTTTCGGCGGGCGGGATGGACTCGCCGGCCTCCTCAGCCCATTCTGCTCTTTCGTGCGCTAAAGCATAGTAACGCAGCCAGACGTCGGGTTCCAGTTCGGTATCCAAACAGTGCCAGTTGAGCCAATTTCGCGGAGGATTGATCTTCTTTTCGAGTGACGGCAAAATATCGCGCATCAAAAGACAATACAGCTGCCGATCCGAAAGATGATCTGTCATTTCCAGAACGATTCGCTTGGCATACAGCCGAAAGATTGTCTGCCATAACAGGTTACTCAATTGCCGATCATCCAATGTGTCAGGCGGAGGGAGAATCAATTCCGGTTCGAACCATTGGCTGATGGGGACAATCGGTGCTCGTTCCCAAGCAAGAATCGATTCTAAGAACTCGTTCTCTTCCAAGGTAGTGATGCCACCCGATTCCAGCATCGCGACCGACTCATCCAAGAACGGTTCCAATTCGTCCCGTAAACGAGCGTTCCTAAGAAGCTGATCGACTTCATCCGAATTGGGAAGGGACGTATGCGACATGGAGACAACCTAATTAAATCAGCATCATGCGTCGCGGCAACCGCAAGTTACATTCATCGCGATGCGCGAAACCCGCCTCAATCCAAACACCTGGACAGGCCCTAGCCGACGAACCGTTATCAAAAACAAATCTGGGCACAGTAACGTTTGCCATGCAACTTACCCATGACGCGCCTGGAACTTGCCTGAGGCCCCGACACAGCCCCTGGACCCGGCTTATCCCTTGACTCTACCAACGACAATCATTGTCGCAAGTGATTCTTGAGACGAAATTGTCGGGAAGTTCACACTAGTTGGCGCATCGCCCGTATAACCGATAAACTTTGCGGCAACGACCCAACTTTCGCACTCAAAGACGGTGAAAATCTTCAAATTGCTTTGCCGTTCGCGAAACATCCGCCGACAAAGTACTTTTGCGTCTGCACTAAGACATTCGCCGTATTCCAATCCCCATATCCCTTCCATGCCAACCGGCAAGCAAGCGAAAACATGAGCGACCGGGCAGCCAGTCACGGACAAATGAGAAGCGTGCTGTTCCTTTGCACTGGGAACTATTACCGAAGTCGATTCGCGGAGATTTTTTTCAACTGGCACTCCCAAAAGAGAAGTTTGGATTGGCGTGCCGAATCCCGAGGCCTTCGTCTTAACTCTTTAAATGTGGGCCCGATGTCAACGTACACCCTGGCGCGTACTCAGACACTGGGAATCCCCTGTGATGCCTATCAGCGTCTACCGGTCAACGCAACGGATTCCGATTTTCACGCTGCAAATTCGGTTGTGGCCGTCAAACGAGCGGAACACTACCCGCTGATCCAGCAGCATTTCCCGGATTGGCTCGATGTCGTCGAGTTTTGGGACGTCGACGATTTGGACTGCGCAAGTCCCGAGGAAGCCATGCGGCACCTGGAGCGCAACGTGCTCGACTTGCTAGAGCGGCTTCCAGACTGAGAGCTGGGGCATTTTGTTAGGACAGGAAGAAACGCAAACGCGTGCATGCTTGGGGATGTCCCATCTGACAGAAATGAATGGCTCTGTCTCACCGATGCCAGAACCGTTTGTGCAACCTCCGAGCTGGTCATGTTCGGCGAAGCAAATACTGGTCACTAGCGGCGCACATCATTACCCGCCTCGGCCCACCGTCGACCTCATGAGCAAGATCGAATACGAATCACGAAAACTGGAAAAGACGAAAACACGAAATCGCTGCGAACGTC
>JANNPR010000881.1:0-5975 GCA_031400345.1 Planctomycetota bacterium
AGACCACCACCCCCAAAAAAACCGCCACCGGATACGGGCTTGTCCCCTTCTGATTTGCGGGAGCGGCCGTTCGACGACGCGTCGGCGGTGGCACGGGACGAGTTGGCGAGTTTGCTGGCTGCGGATTGGCTGGCAACTGTATTGCGAACGCGTTCTGGCACCAGAAATGGCGTGTATCGATCCATGTAGGCCACCGCGCCAACTGGATCTCGCTGACTCAACTGCCAATTGCCAGGCATCCATAGCAATATGAGCTGTGCGGCCGGGATCGCGAGTACACCGCCCAGCAAGATTTTGATTATTTCCAGTAGCGGGTTTTTCTTTTTGCGTTTGCTTCGCGCGCTTGGGACAACGGAACGTTTTGGTGAGATCTCAACGGGGGCGTTGGCAACTTGAAATGCAGCAAAGGTAGGTTCAGCCGGTGTTGCTCGATAGGAATCGCCGCTTGCCTGCCCATCCACCTGGTCGATCACGTCGACCGCCTCGTCATTGGTATCCGCGGCTGCTAATGCTGGCTCGTCGTCCCAGCAAGTTTCTATCTCCTCGATGCCTTGGCGATGTTCTTGTAGGTCCGGTCGATTGACTTGGATGATCGCGCGTTCTTGCGCCATGCCCGGGCGGGCTTCGCGCAGAATTTCCAACATGGGAGGAAGATGAATCGCAATTTCCCCGAACAAATAGCACTCTCCGCATAAAGGGCAGCGGACCCGTTCGTCCGCGGCAACCCCTTCCGGTAGTCGCAATTCATCTTGGCATTGTGGGCATCGCGAAAAAATCATGAGAGCTCCGAAGTGGGGCCTCGGACCGATCGGACCGATCGGTCCCATTCAGCGTTATCGAGGGGTCGAGGCGCGCGCGTATTTCCGACGAGGCAGCGGCGGTACTCAAGCATAACCTACCGCTTAACGACGTGGCAGACCGCAAATACGGAAAATGCGGCAGAACCGTTTGCAGGATCTCGACTAAATACGGTTCGCTAGATGCAACGTCCCAAGTTTAGATTTTAAATGCCTGACGAGCGGCTCTGGGCTGAGTGGTTTCCCGGTCACCTTTTGAACCAGCTCGGCGGCCGTAAAGCAACGGCCAACTGCATGAATGTTCGTCGTCAGCCACTCCCGCAGGGGACGGAATTCGCCACGAGCGAACAGGTCCGACAATTTTCCGAGGTCCCGTTCCGCTTGTTCCAGGAATTGGGATGCGTAGAGATTACCCAAGGAGTAAGTTGGGAAATAACCCACAAGTCCCGCGCTCCAGTGAACGTCTTGTAGCACGCCGTCGGCGTCATTGGGCGGCCGAATACCCAGATAAGTTTGATACTTATCGTTCCAAGCTTGCGGAACATCGTTGACCGCTAAATGACCTGCTAGGATTTCCTGCTCTAATTCGAACCGGATGATGATATGGAGGTTGTACGTCGCCTCATCGGCTTCAACTCGAATCAACGAAGCACGCACACCGTTGATCGCGAAATAAAAATCGTCTAACGCCACGTCGGACAGCGCTGACGGAAACATTTGTCTGGTTTCGGGAAAAAAGTAATCCCAGAATCCTCGACTTCGCCCCACTAAGTTTTCCCACAGACGCGACTGAGATTCATGAATTCCCAGCGACGTAAACATCCCTGGCGGCAGCCCGAACAGATCGGGTCGGAGCCCTTGGTCGTAGATGCCGTGTCCCGCTTCATGCAAAATGCCAAAAAAGGCGCCTGGAAACCAGTGTTCATCGTAACGTGTCGTGATGCGGCAATCGTGCGGACCTAACGATGAACAAAACGGATGGTGAGTAATGTCCAAACGGCCCCGGGGGAACTCGAAGCCAACCCTGGCGGCGACTGTCCTGCCAAACGCCTCCTGACTAGCGATGGGGTAACTTCGTCTCAAAATGTCGATCGGTGCGGCTCGATCACTTTGTAGAATCTCGCCGATCAGGGGTACTAGTTGCTTTCGTAAGTCCTCAAGTACCTGTCGCACACCGGCCGTCGTCGCGCCAGGCTCGAATTCGTCCAACAGTGCATCGTATCGACAATCTTCATAGCCGAGCGCGTCGGCCTGCTGACGCTTAAGGGAAAAAATCTTCTCCAAGTGTGGGGCAAACGATTTGAAATCATTGTCTCGTCGTGCTTCGACCCATGCTTGCTGACCTAGTACGGAGGCACGCATCAATTCCTCTACCAGAGATTGAGGCAGCTTGATGCGTTTGTCATAGTCCCGCTTCATCTCCCGAATCGTGGCACCCTGATCCGCGTGCGGATCCTTGGAAAGATCGCTATCCAACAGCTCATTCAACCAATCTCCAATTTGGGGTTCGGTTCGTAGCTTATGAACCAGTCCCGAAAGAAGCGTAAGTTGTTCAGCTCGATAGGGCCCCGCTGCCGGGGGCATCATGGTTCGCTCGTCCCATTCCAGAACGCTCAAGATCGACTCGTACATCGCCGTTTCACGCGCGTGTTGACAAAGTCTATCGAATGTCGCAGCTGGGTCGGTCATCGACTGATTTCCACAGTGCCGCCGGGAAATTTTTCACGGAAACCACGAGTCTGCCATTTTTCAGGTAGCTCCGCCACGGGGGTTTCGGGTCTTATTGAGTAGAGTGCTGGCCGCCTACACTTCGGGTTGCCGGGATTTCCAAGCCCACTTAGAATGCCCACCACTAACGTTGAACTTTCTTGTTGCCCGAGCTAACTAACGCTTGGCTGCGGCTAGCGGCGTCCCCATGTCGTGTTCATGCCTACCACGTCACAAAATCTGGTCATCCTCGGATCTACGGGCAGTATTGGCCGCAGCACGCTGGATGTAGTCCACGCTTCACCAGAGCGGTTCAACGTTATCGGCTTATCGGCGAACAAAAACCTGAACTTGTTATGCCAACAAGCTAAGGCCTTTCGGCCGCGATGGGTTGTAGCAACGAGCGTCCCGGACGCAGATCGGTTCGACTGGAGGCAGCTTCCCAGTGACGTGCGATTAATCGTTGGACCAGAGGGGATTGAGGATCAGGTCGCCAGTCCCGATGTGGATATCGTCGTTGCCGCAATTGTCGGAAGTGCAGGGCTGAGGGGTACTTGGAGGGCAATTCAGGCAGGAAAAACGGTGGCGTTAGCTAATAAAGAGACACTGGTCATGGCGGGCCAGCAGGTGATGCAGCTTGCCCGCGACTCCAAGTCAAATATTATTCCTGTCGACAGCGAGCACAGTGCCGTGTTCCAGGCAATGCGTGCCGGGAACGACAACGAGGTTCAGCGAATCATCCTCACCGCTAGCGGGGGCCCATTTCGTTGCTATTCCCGGGAACAATTGCAAAATGTGACTGTCCAAGACGCGTTGGCGCATCCTACCTGGGACATGGGTCAAAAGATCACCATTGATTCGGCCACGATGATGAACAAGGCCTTAGAGGTAATCGAGGCTCGCTGGCTTTTTGATTTGCCACCAGAAAAAATCGAGGTCCTAATTCACCCGCAATCGGTGGTCCATTCGATGGTGGAATTCGTCGATGGCTCGGTTGTGGCGCAGCTTAGCCCTCCCGACATGCGTCTTCCGATCCAGTATGCTTTAACTTGGCCCGAACGGACGGCAGGTCCAACCACCAAATTGGATATTACTCGATCTTTTTGTTTGGAGTTCGAACCACCCTCGCCCGATCGATTTCCCGCGTTACCTTTGGGATACCAAGTGGCGCGGGATGGAGGCACGGCAGGTTCGGTATTGAATGCTGCGAATGAAGCCGCCGTGGCCGGTTTTCTGGCCGGTAAGCTGAAGTTCTCAGACGTAGTTGCTGTTTGCCGGACCATTGTTGAAAATCATGCATTCGACGCTCATCCGACCCTAGACGAACTAATAAAAATCGACGGCTGGGCCAGACAGGAGGTAACAAAGTGGATTGGTTCTTGTTAGCAGCCGCACCGTTTTCGTGGCTGAGTTGGAGTTCATGGTCCGCCATTCTTTTGGTCGCATTCGGCCTCGGGATGGTGATTTTCGTGCATGAGTTGGGGCATTTCTTGGTTGCCAAGCTATGCGGCGTCAAATGCGAGAAGTTTTACATCGGCTTCGATGTCCCGCTCCAATTTGGGCCCATTAAATTACCTTCGTCTTTGGCGAAATGGCGGTGGGGCGAGACAGAATACGGGATTGGAATCATCCCGCTGGGCGGCTACGTGAAAATGTTGGGACAGGATGACAATCCATCCCATTCTGAAGCCGAGTCCGAGCGAATCCGAGTGCGCCGCGAAGGAGACACGGCCGAAGACCTCAATGTTAGCGAGACACACCCATCCCATTCTGAACCCGACGCCGAGCGAATTCGCGCGCGTCGCGAAGGCCTGGCTGCGGAAGGCTTGAAAGATGGCGAGATAAAACCCGCCACCGGGCACAGCGACTGGGAATTGGATCCACGCAGCTATCCCGCGAAAAGCGTCCCCAAACGCATGGCCATCATCTCCGCCGGCGTGATTATGAACCTGATTACTGGGGCGCTGTTTGCAGCTGTCGCTTATCGCATCGGAGTTCCCTTTACGCCGTGCGAAATTGGGGACATTCTGCCAGGGGGACCGGCTTGGAATGCAGGCCTGCAACCCGGTGATCGCGTAATCCAAATTGGACGCAGCGGCAGCCCTAGCGACAAACTGCGATATGACATCGACCTAAGTCAAAGCGTGCTGTTCGCGGGTACTAAGCGTGACCTGCCGATGCTGATTCGGCGAGTGGACGATACGGAGGTTTGGCTGAATTTGCGTCCCTTAGAGACGCAATTCGGCCCGAATAAAATTGCTCGAATCGGTATTATTTCGGCCTCTACCACCTTCTTGAACGATGATTTCCCAACCTATGAATTTGATCCCCTGCATCCAGAGAAGTCGACCTTCCAACCGGGTGATCAAGTTTTGGCGGTAGATGGCAAACCGGTCACTGATTTTTACCAATTGCGAGCCGCACTGGCGGACCATTGCGACAAACCAGCGATTTTGACGATCCAGCGGAAAGGGCCTTCCAAGAATGCGGCGGCGGAAGCGTCGCCAAAGATATTGGACGTGGTTGTCGAACCCAATCCATTACGAGATGTCGGCTTGATCATGAAGCATGGGCCAATCGTGGGCATCAGCCCCGGTTCGCCAGGCGAAAAAGTCGGCCTCAAGATTGGCGACGAACTGATCAGCATCGATGGCAATCCGATCGGCGACCCGATGGCAATCGACCAACGTCTGCGTCCCCATTTTGGGGGCGAAGTGGATCTTGCAATCCGCCGCGTGGGAGAGCCCGACGTTCGTACCATCAAGATCCAGCCGCAACCACCCCGAACGTATCAAGCGGGAATTCAATTCGCAGCCGCACATTCCCTGGGAATTGCCTTTCCCGTTTACGGCGAAGTGGTGGATGTAGCGTCCGGTAGTCCTGCTGCCGAAGCTGGAGTTTTGGCAGGAGACAAATTGACGACTATTCAATTCATTAATTCACCTTCTTCGCCTAGCTCCAGTAACCCGCTGTTTAAGGAAACGAAGCCGCAGGACCTAGAACCGAACGTTCCCATTTGGCCATCGATTTATGATCAATTGCAGAATCTACCGGCAGGGAAATTGGCTCGATTCGTTTTCTTACGAGGTGGCGAAACGAAGGAGTTTAAGTTAGAGCCAGTCGCGACGTCCGAGTTCAATTGGGAGCGGCAACTAATATTCGCTCCTGTGAAAGACATCCATAAAACAGAGAGCTTTGCAGAAGCGCTGCAGCTGGGCGTTCGCGAGTTGGTTGAGGCCTCGACAAAAGTCCTTCTGTTTTTGCACCGGCTAGCGATCGGCGAAATTTCTCCAAAAAACATCGGCGGTCCTGGCACCATTGCCGTCGTCGCCACCGCAGAAGCATCTCATGGCGTTTCCCGGCTGCTGGTGTTTCTTACATTGCTAAGCGCCAATTTGGCGGTTATGAACTTCCTGCCCATACCGATTCTCGACGGAGGCCACATGATGTTCTTGGCTGCCGAAGCGGTTC
>JANNPR010000967.1:0-2427 GCA_031400345.1 Planctomycetota bacterium
CAAACGGATCCTGATTATGGCAATAAAAAGCGCGGTTGTAGACTTCCTCGGCCGCCAATTTCGTTTCGCAGCAAATTGCAGGTTCGGGTGTCGCACCCGACGGTGCAGACTTATGAGGCCCTCGAACCCATCCTTCCAGCGTGAGAGGCTGGTGTCCTCAACCGATAGACGAGCGAGCCGCGTTGAGGGAACAATGCAAAATGAAAAGTGCAAAATGAAACGAACCCACAGATGCGAGTACTTCGAGCGAACGATGCGCCGGGTGGCTTCGGCGTGTTTCAGCCAATCGGCGACTGCCGGCATTTCTGTCAAAGACTCCGGATGGAGCAGACCCTTCATGGCACCACAATGGGAATGTCCGCAGACGACAATGTCGCGAACACCCAGTCCCCCGACGGCGAATTCGATGGTGGCGATTTCTCCACCAGTTGTGCCAGCCTAGGCGGACACGATATTTCCCGCATTGCGCAACACGAATAGATCACCTGGATCTGTATGGGTGATCAGGTTAGGATCGATGCGCGAATCGGAACAGGTAATAAAAAGTGTCTCGGGGCTTTGCCCCTTGGCGAGACGTTCGAATAGATCGCGTTGTTGCCGAAAGACCTCCGTTTTGAAGCGATGAACGCCGGCCACTAGCTGTTGGACTATCTCGGACTCTCCGACCTGAACTGGTTAAATTGCCTATCGCACGAATGGTATAGCGATTCCTACTATGTCGAGTCTGATCAGCGTCGGCGGAGTATGACATGTCGCCCCGATTAGCGCGGAACTCACCACCTTTATCCGTTCGCTGGTGGCCGCTCATCCTGATCGGCCTGATCGGCGGCGGAATCCTATACGCCGTACAAGTCGAGGGATGGAGCACCACACGACCAGCGCGTGATTTCGCTATCGTAATCGGCATCCTCAACTTGGCCGTTTACTTCTGGGTGAGAGTCTTGTCGCGGCTGCGGATGGGAGCCCAAATCGCGGCAATTGGGCTGACGATTGCCATTCAAGTCACGGCGCTATCAATGCTCCGGCTGGACGGCTTTGCGGGGGACGGCCGAGTTGTTTTTAAATGGCGATGGACTCCCACTCCCGAAGAGCGACTTGCTGCCTTTTCGGCGAGCGCCAAAGAACGCACGTCTGTCGCGAATCTTGCGCGGGCTTTGGAAACAGATTCTCCATCGTTTCGAGGTGCAGATCGTACGGGGCAGTACCGATTTCCCGAGTTGGACCTGAATTGGAAGGACCATCCTCCCCGAGAACTGTGGCGACGTCCGATGGGTCGCGGCTGGTCGTCTTTTGCAATTGTCGGCGAGTTCTGCATCACTCAGGAACAGCTAGGTGCCTTCGAAGCCGTCGTGTGCTACGAATTGGGCACCGGAAACGAGGTATGGCGGCATCTCGATGCAACGCGTTTTGAGGAAGTCACGAGTGGGCCGGGGCCGCGGGCAACGCCTACCATTCACGAAGGCCGTGTCTACACTTTCGGTTCGACTGGGATTCTCAATTGCATTGATGGCACTAATGGGCGTGTGGTGTGGTCTCGAGAGATCGCGAAGGATAACTCGCCTGTGCTCTTCGGTTACGCCAGCTCTCCGCTCGTGTACGGCCAGCATTTGTTCGTTACTCCCGGCGGCAAAGCCGGTTCGATCGTAGCCGTGGATCGCGATACGGGAGCAATTGTCTGGTCTCAGGGATCGCGAAAGCCCGGCTATAGCTCACCTCATTTGTTCCCCACGAGAACCGAGGTCCAAGTTTTGGTATTCGATGCGACGGGGCTGCATGGACATGATGCCGCGTCCGGAGACGCTCGATGGAGCTTCTTGTGGGGCGACAATTCCGACGACCAGGTGAATGTTTGCCAGCCGGTCATCGTTCACTCGCCAACTGGCAGCAGCCAGGAAGGAGTCGAGGCACACCAGCTGCTGATCTCCTCGGGATATGGCCGCGGCGTGGCGCTGATCTCCATCGTTCACCACCCCTCCGGTGAATGGACTGTGCAGGAGGTTTGGCAAGCCAAGACACTCAAATCCAAGTTCAGCGCTGTAGTCGTTCACGACGGATATGCGTATGGACTGGACGACGGGATCCTCACGTGTATCTCACTCGTGGATGGAACGCGCCAGTGGAAAAAGGGACGCTACGGCTACGGTCAGCTTATTCTCGTCAACGACAAGCTGCTGATCCAAGCGGAATCGGGGCGTATCATATTGGTGAAAGCAGACCCACAAACATTTACGGAGATAGCAGCGCTGGATGCTTTGAACGAACGAACGTGGAACCATCCGGTCGTGGCCGGGAGACATCTGCTCGTTCGCAGCGATCGCGAGGCCGCTTGTTATATACTGCCGTTCTCATCGACTGGATCCTTCCCGGCGGTTGGGGAGGCCGATGCCTTCGTTCCATCAGGAGAGCTTTGCGATGAGAAGACTGCAC
>JANNPR010001016.1:0-2490 GCA_031400345.1 Planctomycetota bacterium
TCGAATAGGTACGCGGATATCGAGCAATCCGGTAGTCGTCCAGGCATAAAAGTAGGATGGGCACTCCTGCTCACTCGTGCCCGTCGCCTGCCGTTCGACGGGCAAGAGATGCGGTCGTCTGCTTGGACGGGCAAGAGTGCCCATCCTACGGCGACCTACGGTTTGGTGGCCAGTGGGCCGACCTTGCCTCCTTCGTAAATACTGAACTCGGCCCAGACAGGTAAATGGTCTGAAACCTCCAGCGCGGACTCGAGAGTTAGATTGAATTCTCGCATGTAATCGAAAACGCCGCCGCGACCGGTGAACTCGCGGCTTGCCTGCTGCTGAAATAGGATATTGTCGTACTGTTGAGTACCTCTAGTATTCGTTGGTACCCCGGCAACCACCCACGACATGCCCGAAAAACGCGCTAGATCTCCGAGATGAGTATCATCCGCGTTCAAGTCGCCGAGCAAGATCACATCATCTTCACCGCGCCCATCATCCCGCACCGCTCGGTAAACATCGTCAAGCACGTTGACTTCCTTTTCCACTTCGTCTGGATCGGTATGAATGTTAATGAGCGAGAAGGTGAACGACTGATCCGGGTTGGGACCGCGCACCCGGAACCAAGCTACCAGTGGTTCACGGTGCAATAAGTCGTCCGGATCATTGACCGTATACAATTGGTTACGATCGATCTCGATGCTGCCCCGGTCGAAGATGTAGGCGTACTGTTCGGTGCTGCTGGTGCGGCCAATTGGCGGACCAATCACGTAGTCGTACTGAGCTCCTGTGGCATTAATAAGGTCCACAAAGCGGGGCAAAACGTCCTGGTCTCGCGATCGAATTTCTTGCACGGCTAGGACATCGAATCGTCTAGCAATTCGTGCCAAAATGTCCATCACATTGGTTTTTTCGATTTTGCTTTGACCGAATACCTGGATGTTAAACGTGCCGATGCGAATCACGTCCCCCGCCCGCGTTACCGCTGGTGCACCGGCGTTGGGATTGTTGGCGGAAACTTGTCGTTCGTTTACTCCTCGGATTTTGTCTAGATCTACGACCGGGTAGTTCTTAAGAAAAAGCCAACCGATAACGGTCGCCAACGCCGCCACGAGAAATGCTGCAGGCTTCCGCACAACGCCCCTCCTTGGGCAGACCGCGGTCGACGGTCGGCATCCAGCCAGTTACACAGACGATCGGAACTTCATCGAGTGGGGAGAATATCGAATTCGCAAGCAACGCCCTAGAGCATTTTTAAGCGGCCGCTAGCGTTGGGTGCACGTCAGCTTTTGCGCGTTGTGAGGGGATGGCGGAAACGTCAATATGAAGTACACGTCAGTCCCAGGCTCCGGCGGGATCGTTTGACAACTGCGAAGCACGCACCACAATAAATAGGGATATATATGAAACGCTACTTGGTGGGGTCTACGCCATGCGATTTGGTAATTTCAGTCGACGCGGCCAAAAGGTCGCGCAGATCACCCGATGGATTCGCGGGGCGGTGGGCGAGCACACCAAAGCATTCCGCGATGGACTGTGCGACTTGGTCTTTCCACCTCAATGTGCGATTTGTCATCGCGAACTAGCGAGCGATCCGGCGGACGCCGCATCCATTTGTGCCGAGTGCGAAGGCAAGTTTTCATTCGGTGATCGAGAAATCTGTGTGCGTTGTTCGTTACCCTTGAAACCTACGGGTGTTTGTACGTCATGTGTGAAGCGAAGTTACCGCTTTTCTGAAACGCGGGCATTGGGAATCTATAAAGGGCTTGTCCAAGAAACCGTTTTGCAGATGAAACACGTCGGCCAGGAGGCCATTTCGCTGGCGATGGGGCATCTCCTTGTGAAACGACTCAGGGAATGCCCGTTTTGCAACATGCCGGACTTATTAGTTCCAACCCCCATGCACTGGTGGCGGCGTCTGCGGCGAGGCACGAATTGCGCCGAGTTGGTTGCGGAAAGACTCGGCTCCGCGATGGGTCGGCCAATAGCGACCGATTTGATTCACTTTCGACGGCGAACAAAAAAACAAGGGACGCTGCTACCGAACGAACGATTTCGGAACATGCGCCGCGCATTCGCGATGTCAGACGTGTACGACATCCGCGATATTCGAATCCTTCTTGTAGACGACGTAATGACAACGGGTGCCACCTCCAATGCGATTGCCAAAATGCTCCTCCGTGCCGGTGCAAACTCGGTGCTGGTAGCTGTGGTGGCGCGAGCGGTGGGAGTGGAATAGGGGCAGGTATCCTTACAGCGAAAACTCCTTCCCCAGTAGACGATACAGCCCTGGCAAATCGGCCAGCTCTTGCCGAAGCCGAGGTGACGGGTCAGCAAACGAGACCAGCCGCGGAGCCACAAGGGCTGCCAATTGCTTGATGTCGAACCGTTCCAGCAGACCGAAGCAAAAAAGTTCCGGGAATTGATCGACCGTATAATTGCGCTCAAGGATTTCTTTCAGGGACCCGAACGAGCCTCGACATCGCAAGGCGTCAATTCCTGCAG
>JANNPR010001041.1:0-2533 GCA_031400345.1 Planctomycetota bacterium
CAAATGTTAATGTTGCGAATTTGGATGCCTGGAGTGTGCCACTTCCCCCGAAATAAGGTTGGACGAACGATAACGCTCATTTCGGCGGCAAGCCAGTGCTGACGCCAGCCGCGGTCTGAGTTCAGGTGGGATCCAAACACGGCCTTATAAACTTTTCCTCCTTGCGCCGACCTTATTCGAATTCACGCACTGGCTTGCCGCCGAATGACCTTAGCTGGATATCGTAATCAACCCCGGCGGCTGCCAGTGGCACACTTTTGCATTCGATGTGCGCAACACTAAAACGCACAAGCGAGTTCCCCGAGAATTTCCTCGCTCACGCTTCGGGTTGGTATGCCTCTCGCCACATTCCCATTTAGCTTTTTTTGTTTGTCGCCGACATACCTTGCGTTGCAAGTAGGGGCTTATTTATATCGCCATCGAACTGTCGCCAAACGCCGTCGATAAGTCGCTCGTGGGGACGATACGTCGACTTGTACGACATGTGAATGGAATCGGCGATGTAAAGACCTAAGTAAAGGTACGTCTTTCCCCACTTTTGACAGAGTTCAATCTGTTTGAGCACCGAATAGGTCCCCAAACTCAGTCTGCGAAACCGTGGATTGTAGAAACAGTAGACGGCCGACAGAGACGTCTCCCCGACGTCCATAACGGCGACGGCCACAAGTTGAGACTCGAATTGATAACGGATCTCCAGCGTTTCGCAGCAGGTATCTTCCAAGAATGCGGAATAGCTGGCGCGGTCGAGTGGACCGGTGTGATGATCGAGATTTCGAACCGCACGATGTTCGTTGAATAACGCCAGGTGTTGATCGTCCGATCGTGGCGCACTAATCTCCAGCTGCAGCAATTGTTCGCCTCGCTTGCAAGTGCGTCGTTGGGATCGGCTAGCGCGAAATTTCTCCACATCAACGCGTATCGGCTCGCAGGCCCGACACGTCGAACATTGAGTTCGATAGAGGAATTCTCCGCATCGCCGATCCCCTTCGGATAGGCGCTCGTCCAATTGTGGGCGGGTGAGCAACCGGAGGGGGCGCCGTAATGGCATTCGCGCCACTCTGCCCAACAAGTAGGGGCAAGGTTCTGGTTGGTCGAATACCAGTAACTCACCACGTTTCATTGTTCGCCGTCAGCAATCAGAATTCGGTAGCAGACTCCCGAGAGTTGAAATCAGCCAACTCTTGAAAACGTTCGGGAGCCTTGTTTTCAAAACGAGTATACTCTTTCTTCCAGACTAATTCCGCCTCTCCCGTCGGTCCGTTTCGCTGCTTGGCGACAATGATTAGTGCTTCGCCTGCATGTTGCTCCTGTTCATCCCCTCGATGATAGTATTCTTCACGGTGAACAAACATGACTACGTCAGCATCTTGTTCGATCGCACCTGATTCACGTAGATGGCTCAGTTTAGGCCGATGATCCTTAGAGTCTTCCGCTTGGCGGTTGAGCTGCGCCAGACACAGAATTGGGACTTGAAGTTCACGCGCCAGACCCTTGAGCCGCCGTGTAATCCGAGCGACCTGTTCCTGTCGCGAGTCCTTAGGATTATCCGGCTCAATTAATTGCAGGTAGTCGATGACAATCAGGCCCAGTTTTCCTTCACGCCGCTTAATTCGCCGAGCGGCGGCCGCGATTTCCGTCACAAGTCGAGATGGCGAATCGTCTACAAACAAAGGACAATGGCTCAGCTCGCCAGCTTTTTCGATCAGCCGCTGTCGATCCGAGTTCGAGATCGAACCGTTTCGCAGTTTATGCCCATTTACGCGAGACACCGAACAGAGTAAACGGTCCGCCAATTCAATGGCTGACATTTCCAAACTGATAAAAACGGTCGGCAGACGTTGAGTAAACGCCACATATTCGGCCACGTTTAGAGCCAAGGCCGTTTTTCCCATGCTGGGACGCGCTGCCAGAACGACCAGCTCGGAATTGTGTAATCCACCCGTCATGTTATCGAGATCCACGAAGCCGGTCTCGCAGCCTCCCGACGTATGCTCTCCCTTCATTCGGGCGTCCAGCCGATCCATGGCATCGTGCAGCACATCGCGGATCGTCTTTACAGTAGCGCTGCCGCGGCTGTCCAATATGGCGAAAATACGCTGCTCGGCGTTGCTCAGTAACTGTTTCGCTTCTTGCGATTCGTCATATGCGTCGCGCAAAATTTCGGTGCTGGCATCGATTAGCGAGCGAAAAGTCGCCTTCTCACGTACGATCTGAGAGTAGTAAACCGCGTGTGCGGCGTAAGGAACCGATTGAAAGACCTTTGCGAGGTATCCGGTCCCGCCGACTCGCTCCAGATCACCGCACGAACGTAGTCGATCCAACAGCAAAGCTGCGTCGAGCTTCCTACCCTGATCGTGCATACCCAGCATATGCTCATATATCTTCCGATTGGCATCGTCGTAAAAGTCGTCGTGCCTGAGGATTAGCGCCACGTCATCGCATACGTCTGGGTTGATCATAATACTACCCAGCACAGCGGCTTCCGCTTCTAAATTGAACGGCGGATGTCGTTCAAGTAATTGGGCGGTTGGTA
>JANNPR010001109.1:0-1623 GCA_031400345.1 Planctomycetota bacterium
CCAGCTCGACGGGCGCTAACCATTCACCAGGCCGAGTCGTTGTCGGGTTCGACGGTTCGGCGCCCGGGTGGTTGGCGGTTTGCTCCGAGCTGGATCTCACAGGGTTTTCGGTTGCCTGCGTCGCTTGAATACGTTCGAAGACGGAAGTAAACAAGCTCGTTTCAGGGGTTTCGGCCATTCGGGCTCGAATGGGATTCAAATCGATATAGGCACTGCAAGCCAACAGGGCTGCCTCATCCAAAATTCTCTGCATCTTGAATCGGCCCTGCCAGAATCGGCCCAGGGCCTGAGATTCACCGGGTGGTTGGTCTTCGCGGTTGGCTCGTACCGCAATGTTTTCTGCCAAACAGCGCATGAACCACGAGAGGTTACCCAACCGTCGCCGCCAGGTTTTGACTTTTTTTGGATCACTGAGACGGGCCTGCAATTCTTCGGCGGTAAGTTCCGCGGGTTCGCCATTTTCATCGCGTCGTCCAGGAAATAGCCTCCACCATCTCCGCACGACTTCTTCATCGGACCAAAGGTCTCGGATTTGCGGCCGATTGCGGACCAGCACATGGACGTGATTTCCGAGGATCGCATAGTTCAGGAAATCGATAGCAAATACCGACGCCAGAAAGACTAACCGTTGTCGCACCCATTCGCGGCGATGGTCGAACGAACGTCCGCTGTAGTGGTCTACACCGCAGAGAAAGCAGCGTCGGACGCAGCGGTTCACCACGTGATAGATGCCCGTTTCGTCCTCATCAAAAGTTTCACTTCGGGGAGCTCGAGCCATGGTACTTCTCCTAGAAGCATGAAATTCCCATTAGCTAAAGCACCGGCCGAGGCTTCTTGCCATCAAGAAAAATGGCCGAACGAGAAAAAAAAGATCAAAAAAGTGGGGTGGCCCCCCTGAT
Organism: Planctomycetota bacterium; assembly: GCA_031400345.1. Lineage (GTDB taxonomy): Bacteria > Planctomycetota > Planctomycetia > Pirellulales > Pirellulaceae > JANNPR01. Next base: position 900 of record JANNPR010001109.1, read on the forward strand.
GTGGCCCCCCTGATGTGTCACCGAACCACTCGACCACTTTCGTCACCTTGCCGTCATCATCGGTGTATTCCTTGCGAGCACCGCTGGGTTGTGGCAAACCGGCCGCAGTTTTCCTCCCTTTGCTGTCGCTTCCGTCGCCTCCCGGGCTGAGAGGGCTGTCGCATCCCCGGCGAGATCGCGCCCCAGGTCGGGCACCACATCGCTCAACGTCCGAACTATCAGGGTTCGCTACTTGGTCGAAAAATCACGGAAACTTTCTCAGTCAGCGAATTTTCTGCGTGCCCCCTTACTCTCCTCGCGGGGAACGCCTCTTAACGACAACTCGCAACTCTCGAAACCACAAGGTAACACCGCGCAACGCAAACACCAGCGCACTGTCATGGCAAATATTGACAAGAAACAAGGGGTGACATACGCTGCCTTTGGGAGGATCGTTCATGGCCAATACGCTTAACTTGTCACTCACGGACGAACTACGCGCATTCGTCGATGAAAACTGTGGCGACGGCACTCTCTATGCAACCCCTAGCGAATTCGTTCGCGATTTGCTCCGGCAGCGAAAACTTCAGATTGAGGCGGCTCGGACCCGCGATGCGATCATCGCGGGCTATCAAGACGCGATCGAAGGTCGCACGGTGACCTTCGACGGGAATCTCCGACGCCTCCTCAAGAAGGCAGGCAAGTGAGTTCCAAGCCCCGGTCAGATCTGCTCCTGACCCAGCGC
>JANNPR010001112.1:0-5078 GCA_031400345.1 Planctomycetota bacterium
GCCATTACCTTTGCTAGATCACTCACTGGCTTGCCGCCGAATGACCGTAAATGGCTATCGTAATCCACTCCGGCGGCTGCCAGTGGCACACTTTGACACTCAATATACACCCTATCTAAACTTGGGATTTAGGCGTCGATACATTTGCTCCAACCGTTGATCTGCCCGATCGGTCTGACGCTTTGCTTACGCGGCCTTGCGGATTTCCTCCGCCACTTGCTCCGCGGCCTTCATCACTCGCATGATATTGCCACTCATGATTTGGTGGACTTCGGAAGCCGTATAGCCACGATGCAGCAATTCCTGAGTGATGATGGGATAAGTGGAAACATCCTGCAATTGGGCAGGCAATGAAGGCACGCCGTCATAGTCCGATCCGATGCCGACGTGATCCATACCCGCAACTCGCACAATATGATCGATGTGGTCGATTAGATCGTGGACCGTTCCTGGATCAATCGGATTTTCTCGCTGCCACTGCTTACGCGCTTTTTGGTAGTCGGCCTCGACAGGGTACTTTATTCTCATCTCACGCGAAGCGTTGATCATCTCCGCCATTCTTTTCGCCGACGATGGGACGACAAATCCCGAGAAGAAATTCACCATCACGACTCCGCCGTTTCGGGCGGTTAGCCGCAGCACGTCATCCGGAACGTTACGAGGATGATTGGCAATCGAACGAGCGGAGGAATGAGAAAAAATCACCGGAGCACGACTCATCCGCAAGGCATCTTTCATGGTTTCGGACGAGACGTGCGAAAGGTCGACCAGCATTCCCAGTCGATTCATTTCCAGCACGACTTCTTCTCCAAACGGCGTCAAGCCGGAGTGCTGGGGGCTATCTGTGGCCGAGTCTGCCCAGGTCAAGGTATTTGAATGAGTCAACGTCATGTACCGCGCGCCTAATTCGAACAACCGACGGAGATTCGCCAGCGAGTCCTCGATGCAGTGACCGCCCTCCACGCCAATGAGGGACGCCACCTTCCCGTCGGTGCGAATACGAGTCACATCTTCGGAGGTGAGCGCCATCTCAAAAACATCGGGATAGCGTTCGATCATGGACTCCACTAGCGCAATCTGTTCCAGCGTATGTTGAAGTGCTTTACCTTCTTTGCCCGATTCCACGGGGACATACACCGACCAAAACTGTGCACCCACGTTCCCGGCTCGCAACCTAGGTATATCCGTATGCAACTCGCTCTGAGGTTGAGCTATGTCCAACTTTTGAAACGATGAAGAGCCTTTAATGCGCATCTCCCAAGGAAGATCATTATGACCGTCAAACACGTATCCTTCCGCGTGAATTCGGCGCGCCTCGTCCGTGAGCTCCACTGGCTTACGGCGTTCGGGATTTCGCCAATAACCATTACCACGCACCACTCTACCTGGCGTTGAGCCCGTATGTTCGCCGTCGCGCAAAACAGCCTGACCGTTTACCCATACATGCCGCACCCCCGAGGCGAATTGATGGGGAGTTTCAAAAGTCGCATGATCCTTTATCTGTGCCGGATCAAATACAACCACGTCGGCATGATAACCCGGCTGTAATAACCCGCGGCCTCGGATACCCAAAATCTGGGCTGGTAGACCCGTCAACTTATGAATCGCGACTTCCATAGGCACCACCTTCTCATCTCTCACGTACTTGCCTAACAGGCGGGCAAAGCATCCATAGGCGCGGGGATGAGGATTCGATTTGAGAAAGGGACCCTCGGGGGCGAGCGATGATGCGTCCGAGTCAAAACACACCCAGGGCAACGCGATCTGTTTGCGGACATTCTCTTCACTCATCATGAAGTACACGCATTCCACTCGACTGCCATCCTCAATCACCAGGTTCATAGCCGTATCTTCAGGAGAAGTTCCGCGCATCTTCGACACCGCTGCCAAAGTCTTGCCGGTAAGATGCTTGAGGTCGGGATTTTTGAATGCGTTCAGCAACACATTTTCCGGCGAGCCGGACATCAGCAATAGATTCTCCCAGTCGCCACTGGGACTACGCATTTCGCGCGCCACGCGCTCGCGCGTCTTCGGATCACGCAATCGGTCCCGCCACCGTTCGAAACCGCCCTCCTGAACCCAGGGAGGCATCGACGCGCTCAAACCCGTGGCGCCGGCGGTATAGGTATACATGTCCGCGGTGATGCCCAGGCCGGTAGCTTGTGCCGCCTCGACAGTTTGAATCACGTCAGCAAGTTTATTCCAGTTATCTTGACCGGCCGCCTTGAGGTGCCAGATATGTGCCGGTAAGCCGGCGTCGCGCGATATCGAAATCAGCTCGTTGACTGCTTCGACAAGCCGATTTCCCTCACTCCGCAGATGGGAAACATAGAGCCCATCGTATTCGGCGGCGACTTTGCAGAGCTCGACTATTTCGCTGGTCTTAGCGTACGTAGCGGGAGCATAAATCAATGACGTTCCAATTCCCAACGCGCCGTTTTCCATCTCGCGACGCACGAGATCCTTCATCCGCTGTAGTTCCTTGGCGGTCGGTGCGCGGTCTTCATAGCCGAGCTCATGAATTCGCACGGTAGTGGCACCGACAAATGACGCTACATTTGGTGAAATACCTTTACGCGTGACGTGCTCTAGATACTCGCTAAGCGTCCCCCATTTGACTTCGAATTTGATGTCACCCTGTCCAGAAACGACGTCCTTCCGCATCACCTCGTTAAGCGGGCCCATCGACCAACCCTCACCAAATACTTCCAGGGTGACCCCCTGCCGAATATCGCTGAGACTACGCCCGTCATGGAGTAACGATTCGGTCGCCCAGCTGAGCATGTTAATAAATCCAGGAGCAACTACTTGTCCGTCGGCTTTGACGATTGTTGTAGCCGAGTCCGCACTTAAATCGCCGACAGCGGCAATGCGATCGTCTGAAATCGCCACGTCGACCTGCCGGCCGGGACTGCCCGTTCCGTCGTACACAGTTCCACCACGAATGATAACGTCGTATTTCTTTGCCGTTGCCGGATCCTGCTGTGCCGATGATCGCTGAGGCACGGCACTGGCAATCCATAACGAACTCAATGCGACGATCGCGACTGATAATTGGAACCGCATACTACAGAATCCCTACCAGTGATTTAGCCACGATATAGATGCAGCCAGCCGAAAAAGGCCATCAGTCCGATGATGACGATAACGGAACCGATGGCGGCTTTGGCCATCGGGAAACGCCTCTCAGGCTCGGGCGAAAAAGTGCACACCCGAAAAAGTTCTTCAAGCGCTCGTTGATATCGATAGTCGCTGTGAAGACGACTGAGCCGGTCAAACTCGCACTTACTCATGAAACCGCTAAAACGCATGCGACGTTGGGCCGCATCGTACGAAATACGCTGCTCGAATTCGGGCGGGAAGCGCAAGCCGTCAGGAAATTGATCGAGTTGTACATGTCGGTCCATAGATCACTCCAGCGATCAGTCCTTCATCAGAATGACAAAAAGCCAAAAACTGGATCGGCGACGTCAGTGCAGCACTGCAATGATGCGCCGACTAAACTTCGAAAAGGCCGCCGGAGCCAGGCGGACCACACTAAAGAACATTAACCGATCAGCGATTATTCAGTCGTGTATATGGATTTTCGGTTTGGATACCGAATTCAAAGTTAGGTAGTTGCTACATGATGCAAGAAACTGGCTTCGGGTTCAAGTCAATTTGGCCATAGCTTCTCATTTGTCATTGGTGACTTGTCACTTGCAGTTAATTAGATCGAGTTCTTATCCACAAATTTGCGATAGATGGCTACTCGTATCTCGCCACGCTTGCAGTGTTCTCATTCTTTAACCCGAAGGGTTTACAACTATTAGCCGGAGGTTGAACGCAGCGATACCTCCGGAAACAGAAAGTCCCTTTTTGCCGGAGATTATCAGTGCTTCCACCTTGGAAGCCCTGCCCCTCCGGGGTGACGTTCGGCCACAAACTGCATTTAACGTTTCGATACCGGGAAAATTACACGTGACCAGTGACCAGTGACCAGTGACCAGTGACCAGTGACCAGTGACAAACGACTAGTCTTACGGTGTCGCGGGCGATTCTGCCGCAGGCGGTGCCTCGATGGCGGTCTTCCCAACATCAAACTCGACGGAGAAAACAACATCCGGCACCCCCGTGAGAGCACCTTCACCTTCTTTCCCACCGTCGTCCTTTCCATCTTTGCCGACACTGTACAGCGTGTACCCATGTTCGACACGGAGGTATCGGAGTGGAGCACCCGAGTATGGGTCCACAGGAAGTTGGGGTGAGAGATCAGGAACGAGTTGAGCAAGATCGTCGGGCAGGCTGCCGTGCCGTGCGCGGTAAAGCTGGATCGCTAGCGCCGTAACTGCCAGGATATTATGCGTTTCATAGCGAGCGGCTGCTTCTGATACTCCTCCCGTAGCCGGCAAAATCAGGCTTGTGATGATGTACTTAAATTTATCGATAGACGAGCCTCCGACGAGTTCTCTAATTTCATTATCGATTGCGGTATTCCCTTCTTGCCGGCTCATCCACGGCTCTCGGGTTAGCTCAATTCGCTTGCGAAACTGACGTAAAAAGAGCACGCGATCCGCGTCGCGTAGAGGAACTGCTGGTACGCCCATCCCACTAACCATGTCGGGGGAGTCAAAGACCGCGTATCCCATCGCTCGTTCACCCACCATCGCCCGGTAAACTCCTTCATTGACGTCCGACTTCATCAAGGCGTCGCGAAGCTGCAGCAATTGTTCCTCGTTAAAATCGACGTGAGGCAATAGGTCTTCCAGGGTACCGCGAGCGTTATCACCAATGGCGATTCTTACGAGCTGGCTAAGGAGTACCGGTTCATTCGCCAGACTTCGCTCTAATGCCATGAGCGTGTTCAACGACCGCGTGACTCCGGCGGCGTCCTTTTCATACGCACGCACGTAGGCTTCCAATTGAAGTATTCTCGCGGATGCACGAAGCTCTTGGATATGAGTCAAGAGCATGGAAAAACCCTTTGAGAAGTCGTTCGGATATCGAGCCGCACCGCCCTCCGCTGCCGCGGTGTGCAACTTCCCAAGTGCAGCTTCGCAAGACCTGAGCAACTGCTGGGCATTGGCAAGGTCGGCCCA
>JANNPR010001185.1:0-3512 GCA_031400345.1 Planctomycetota bacterium
CAGCATGATTGATATCCCAGCGATACAGCTCGCCGTCCGCTATAACGTCGATTCCGGCCAACTCTTGAATCTTGAGGACCACATGGATTGCATCCCGCAACGACTCGCGAGTGCTAAATACGCGTAGCCACGTGGGAACCGGGTAACTTCCCACCACGGTTGTCTTGATCATGGCAAACCTAACGACGCGAAATCCCACTCATCAGCTAATTGGAACGATTGCATGTCAGGCTCGACCGCGAATCCGAACCCGATGCATTGTAACGAGCCAATTTCAAAGCGACCATCAACAAGCCGCGGGGCGACTCTGCCGTGTTGTTCCGCATACAAATCACCATGTGCCGCCAACGCCGCGCGTTGTTGTTCGACAGGTAGGTAATTCAACCCTGGGTGGTAGTGATGCCCATTTCGTTCAACGTGTTCTAGTCCCAACGTAGCAGCTAAGCACAGGTCTGACTGAGTGGGGATGATCCCCACCGAACATAAATCTTCGCCCGTCATAAGGTATTGATCCGTCCGCCCATGCTGATTTCGTACCCATGTTATGCCCGCGTTCAATAAGCTCTTAATGGGTCCTTTGCAGTTCTTACTGCTGACGCCTCGGTAGCCCAGTTCTATGGCATGGACATACGAATTCAGTTCGCCATCGGACTCGTCGATAATGACCGGTTTGCGGCGCCCAAGGGTTCGTACACCGTCTGTATGCTTTGGGTCCAGCGCGATTTTGCGATCCAGAGGCTGTTCGATTGCCAGCACATTACCCCAGAGTTGCCCTAGACGGACGTCTCCAGCGATGGCATCGATTAATTCATCGAATTCTTCTGGCCGTTTGTATTGCTCATTGCCGTCGAGCGTGCAGCCGTAGTTCGGCCCGTGGCGTCCCTCGACAATCGCGGCAATAGCATTGAGCCGATCCAAGTCGCGATCGAGTTGGTTTGAGACCTTGATCTTGAAGTAACACACACCCGTGCTTTCGACGTACTGCTCAAGTGTTTGCGGGAACCCATCCTGCAAGCGGTCAGCATGAGCAACCTCGGCCAGTGTCAATGGGTCACCCAATCCGACCGTATGACGTACGAAGACGGACCACATCGGCATTGCCGGCAACCAGTCTGTAGGCTGTAAACCAGACAGTTCGTGGTGTATCTGGCCAGCGTCGATTCCGATGAGATTGCGGTGAGCGGTCTCGGAAAAACTCAACCCCTTATAGCGACAGATGGCGTCGATGACAGCTCGCTCGACCAAGCTAACGCCGAAACTTGCGAGCAACGGAGTGTAACCCCGCGAACGAGCCCAGTCTTGGGTGGCCTGCAGGACTTCTCGCCAGACTGGAAAGAATTCGCACGGCAGGCGCAGTCCGTCGCGAAAGGCGATTTGGGCAAACTCTATCACCGCCAGCATATCTTGAATTTGTGCCGCAAAATCTTTGACGGGCGATTTGTCGAACCAACTCGGCGGCAGGCAATCCCCGCTATAGCCGGCGCGTTGACGGCCACTGACCTCGATATTCACTTGCAATACTGCTTGAGGACATCGAGTCAGGCAGGCCGTGCCGTAGCGAAAGGGGATCCGCGTCGAGGAATTTCGCAGACCCAGTTTCGTTTCTCGCAGGCTTATTTTCATGAGCGGAGCGCTATGTAGTAGATCTTGCGTGTATAAAACCAGACGGATAACCTAGAGTAGGTATAGTCGCCCAACTCACCACCGCACACCACCCGCCATCCAACTCGCTGCATTATCTACGGCACATACTCGCATGTTGCCTGGAGCCGGTCGATGATTAATGTCTTAGGCCGATCGGTACGAACCTGTCAAGGCAGAACTCGGCGTTACATTCTGCAGGCGGGCGGAGCGGGTTTACTCGGTTTGTCGCTGCCACGATTGTTGGAAGCGGAATCCGTTCAACCAATCCAACGGGTGCGTGCAAAGTCAGTCATCTTCATGTTCTTGTTCGGTGGTCCCAGCCAACTGGAGACTTTCGACATGAAGCCAGATGCCCCTAGCGATATCCGTGGTCCTTTCCGCCCAATCGAATCGCGCACGCCGGGACTTCGAATCTGCGAGCATCTGGCTCGGACGGCGAACCTGTCGGACAAGTTCGCTGTTATTCGCACGATGACACACGATTTCAATGATCACAGTGGAGGCGGACACTATATCCAGACAGGTCGACGATGGCAGATCCCAATCGGAGGTGGCTTCAATGTCACTCCCAACGACTGGCCAGCGATCGGATCCGTCGTCAATTGGTTCGACCGGCAGCTGCCCGAAAGTGCTGCGCGAGAGCTGCCCAGCTATGTCGTCGTTCCCAATCATCTAGGCCGTGTACAAGAATATAAGGTGCCATTACGCCGCCCCGGTGAGACGGCCGGTTGGCTGGGCTCGTCATTTGACCCACTCAATACCCGAATCGATAAGCGCGACGCGAAAGATAACCCGTACTGGCGCGATTGCAGTGACGAAGAACTACAGTTTCAAATCGAGGGAATGCAGTTGCGCAACGGTCTGACATTGGACCGTCTTAATGGTCGAAGGACTTTGCTAGACCAAATCAACGATGAACTCCAAAAAAGTGATCGCCGTGGACGGATGGCTTCGTTAAATCGTTTCCGACAGCAGGCACTGAACCTGGTAGGTTCCGAAAGAGCCCGGCAGGCCTTTGACGTGCGCCGTGAACCGGGCGCATTGCGTGATCGATACGGTCGGCACCTATTCGGCCAATCGACTCTCGTGGCCAGGCGCCTGATTGAAGCCGGCGTGCGGTTCGTGACCGTTCATTACGACGCACCGGACGGCTACAGCTGGGATTCACATGTCAACAGTAGTGATGTTGAAAAGCACCTTCTACCAACCTTCGATCAGGCACTGGCAGCTCTCCTTTCGGATCTCGACGAGCGCGGGATGTTAGACGAAACGCTCGTCGTGGCAATGGGGGAAATGGGCCGTACGCCGCTGCCAAATAAACAATGGGGACGGAACCATTGGAGTACACTTTTCCCCACAGTTTTAGCCGGCGGTGGGATAAAAGGGGGATTGCTGCACGGCGAGTCGGACAAACAGGCTGGCTACGCAGTCAGCCATCCGGTCTCGCCGGAAGACCTCGCGGCGACCATTTTCTACGCGTTGGGAATTGATCCATCCTCACACATTCCCGACAGCCAGGGTCGCCCCCAACTGGTGGTCGACGGCGGGGAACCGGTGTTGCAGTTGTTTGCGTAGGCAGTCCGTAGGACGGGCACTCTTGCCCGTCCAGCTCCCGAGAAAAGACGGGCAGGAGTGCCCATCCTACAAAGCAAAACTGAACCGCAATCGTGAAGTAGACGGACTAGTACGATGGATCTCCGGTCCGTCAGATTACGGACGAACAGACCAAAGGTCCATCTTGCTGGTCGCATTACGCTCCGCCGGCCATTACTTGATCTACGGCTGACTCGTGATCATGGTCCGAATGGTATTCTCTCTGCCAGAAATCGTCGTCGGGGCTGATGGTTGAAGCCTGGCCCACTCGAGCA
>JANNPR010001215.1:0-9306 GCA_031400345.1 Planctomycetota bacterium
CCACGGTGATGCGGCCCAAAAACGTGCGAAGTTGACCCCGGTGACGGTAGTACTCGACGTAACGACCAAAGGTGCCCGGCAGGCTGAGTACCGCGATAGGGGCGGCCAGCATCAAGAAACCGAAAGCAATATCCCACTGTCCGAGCTCCTGGGGATCTAGCCAGAAACAAAACAGTAAGCTGCGGCCAAAGCCCACAAGTCGCTGCACCGCCGTCAGCGCGAACATGATGGACACGCTATCCGCCAACGTATCGCTGCGCAGCCAGCGATGCTGTTGAGGCTCGGCAGTGGAGACGACAGCGTTCATGACATAACCCTAGTGGGTCGATGCGATATGGAACTGATCGCACCACCGTCGGTGAAACGAGGGATATGTCGATTGCGGATTGGGTCCACGGTGGCCCAGTTCCGCAAGCGAATGTTCGAACCATCGACCCCACAGCGTTGCAAGTGGAATGCGTCGTCGCCGGGATAGTTGTATCCGCCGTAAGCGGAGCACACGCCTTCGTAACCACTCTCGCGCGCCAGGCGAAAAGCGGCTACGGAGAGGTTCTTTTGCAGCCCAAATGGAAAAGCAAAGTAGCGAATCGACTGATCTACCGCCGCCTGTAGATCGTCGCGGGAAGCTACGAGCTCATCAAAAAGCACCTGTTGTGAGGCAATCTGGCCAAAGTCGGCATGGGTGCGGGAGTGCGCGCCAATATCGATTCCTGCCCGCGACAATGTCCGCAGTTGTTCCACTGAGTTGGCGGCGAAGTGATTGCCCATTTGCAAATCGTGATCAAACGGCGTCCCGTCCAACACCGGACCGGTCGAGACAAAATAAGTGCATGGAATGCGGTTCTTGATCAACAACGGTAGAGCGACGTCGCAATTGCAAGCGTATCCATCGTCGAACGTAATCGCGACACATGGTTGGACGTTGGCCGTGTTGCGAATGCGTTGTTGGGCCTGTGCCAGTGAAATCAGCTCAAAATGCCGTTGAAGCCAATGAATCGCCGAGACAAAGTCGGCAGTGGATGTTGTCCAGCCGTTGGCCCGATCGTCGGCAATGCGGTGAAAAATTAATACCGCCACATGAGCGCGAGATGCACGGCAAGCGCGACGTCGCTCCCATCGCCGGTAGGGATAGGTACCGTGGTAATAAAGACTCAGCAGCCACTGTTTCCAAATTGGCATGAGGGTACTCTGTCTAAGCTAAGTGGGATGGCATTAAATGAACCCGAAGCACACGTTTTGATGTTGCACATTCGACAAAAGGGTGCCACTGGCAGCCGCCGAAATTCGCTTGGCCGTGCGATTGCGGTCGGTTCGGCGGCAGGCCAGTGCCGAAGTTGTTTGCGATTTGATGTTCAGTTTGGGCCGAGAGCATAACGATGTAAGCCTTATTCTGTTCGGATTCACGCGCTGGCTTGCCGCCGAATCACACCTTTGTGTCATCAAAGCGTTCTCCGCCGGCTGCCAGTGGCACTCTTGATCCAACGTTTGCAAACATTCTTAATCGACCACAGGCGGTGCTGGAGACGGGCGATCGGCTTGGGTCCGACAATGCGCAGATCGACAAGCGGTATAGGCTCCGCTCGCCAGTGCGATTTGTACGATTCGTCTCCCCGTAGGAAATCAAAACTGCGGTAACCTTCTTGTTGTGCGCGCCTCAACGCCGCAATGGTCCCCAACCAGCCTGGCCGTTCGGCAGCCATTTCTGGTGCCATGCCGGATTGGAAGAAGAACACCTCTTCGCCGGCGTCGAGATCGAACTCCACCGCGATGGGTTGCCCATCAAGCTCTACCCATTGCAATCGCAAACGGCCCATTTGCAGAAAGCGCTCGGCTGCTTCCCGGAGGAATCCCCTGAATCGCGGACATGCAAAGCAACCCGGCCGCCTCAAGCTCTGCTGCCGCCGCTGATGCAGATCGAGCAGAATGAACCAACCACGGTTCAGATCTTCCACGCTTTCGGCAATTTTCAACACGGCTCGGCCAGTATCGAGTTGGCGTCTACCAAGCTGTCGCACGCGCTCGCGCCTCGATTTAGAAAGCGACATGAGGTACGAATCCCAGGAGTCAGGCAATTGCACTCGCCAACAACTCACGCCGTGCGTTCGATGCACCTGGTGATTTCGTTCGAGTAGGGCTTGACACAATTGCAGCACCGATTCATCGTCCGCTCGCACACCTGTTAATTCAATTGCTTGAAAACTTCCGGCGGCGGAACTGACGAGCCAAGCGGCCAGGGCGCGTGCGACGTCTAACTCGCGTCCTTGAACACACAGTATGCCCAGGTAGTCGGAGCAAACACGGCCGGAGCCTAAGAAACGCACTACACGGCCAGACAATGACGAGCGTGTCACATACCAAGGTGCCAATCCGATCAGACGGTGTTCCGCATCGCGAATGGTCAATACGAACAACTCATCGGACACGCGTCGGAAGTGACGCCACCAAGCCTCAAGCCACTCCCAACGGCGAAACGGATTACTACCCGCCAACCCATTCCAGTCACCAGCGATCTCGGATAGGCCTACGTCGGTCGCGATGGGATCTACGCGCAGCACCGGGCTACTCGCTGGAAGCCGAGACTCCAAGGAGTGGTTCTCACCAGCTAACCTGGTGTTGATCGTAGTTGGGTCGGCCACCGCAGGTAGGGAGCGATCCGGGCAAGCCACGTGTATGGCGGTTGTCATCGCGCTACTTCCTCCATCGGAACCTCGACCCCTGACCTCTGAACCCTTGATGAATCCGCTGCGCCACGCCCTTCGACGCTCGTTCCTCGCGTCTCAGGGACGTGCCACCCTGAACCCTGAACACCCGCATAGACTTGTTCTAATTGATCGACCACTCGTGGCCACTGATAAGGCGCAGCTTGTTTGGCCGCCTGCCGACCGGCTTGAACCAGTTGTTGAGGTTCGCCTAAGAGGCTGACGAGCTTTTCACTCAGGTCCTGCACATCTCCGCGGCGAAAGCGGAAGCCGGCGGTTCCGATGACACTCGTATTTTCAGGAATGTCGCTCACCAGCACTGGCAAGGCCATGCTCATGGCCTCCAGCAGCGCGATGGACATACCTTCCAGGTCGCTGGGCAGGACGAATAATTGGGCGTGCGAATAGAGCTCGGTCAGCAATTCGCGATCCGCCGGGCCGGTGAACACGACGCGACGATCGGTGCATTGCCGCAGGGTCCGTTCGTAGCTGCCGTCATTTAGGCCGCCGCCCCCAGCGATCACCAAGTTCACGTCATTGGGAATGCGGGCAAACGCATCAATTAAATAGTGCAGCCCTTTTTCGGGTACGAGTCGGGCCACCGCGAGCACGTATCGACCTGGTTGCAGGCCAAACTTCAAAATGCGATCCGCCGCTTTGAACTTGATAGGCACCACGCCGTTGGGAATAAACTGGGCCGAGACGCCAAACTGGCGGGCGAAGTGATCTCGCAATGTTGGCGAGACCACCAGCAGCTTGTTGGCAGCAGCCGACGCGATGTACTCACCCAGCCTTAGGCAATGCCTTGCGAACCAGCCCCACTTGGCCCGTTGCCAATCCAGCCCATGTACGGTGACGACGACCGGAAACTGTGCCAAACGGGCCAAGGGGGCCAGTGCCGCAGGACCAATGGCATGATAATGAACAACGTCGGCGCGGCGCAGCGCGATATCGATTGTGCTCATCAACGTGTGCGTGATGGCGTCGAGGTGTTTGGTCGGGATGCTCGGTCGGAAAATGCGGTGCAGCCGATCCACGCGCGTGGTCCGGTGATCGCGTCCCAAATAAGAATGCCGGCAGTACACCAATACGTCGTGACCTCGTGCCGTCAAATGCTGGCTAAGCATATCGACAACTTGCTCGACGCCGCCCGACTGTGCCGGGATACCCTTTTGACCGATCATTGCAATTCGCATAGCGCCTCCTCGGCTGACGCAACACCGTGAGCTGGCAGCACAGACTGATAGATGCGTGCGATACCAGCCGCCATGCTGCGATCGGAATAATGGTTTGATTGACGCTGATGTGCTTTGGCACGGATTGCTTGAGCATCGACCTCGCCATGAATCAGCTTGGCCAGCACCCGGGCCATATCTCGCGGATCGTTCGGTTCGATGATCAGCCCAGTCTCGCCATCGCGCACCAGATCGGTGATACCTTCCACTCGGGAGCCAACCACGACAACTCCGGCGGACATTGCCTCTAACACTGACATCGGCATGGCTTCGGCTACAAGGCTGGGCAGGATCAAGCAATCCATGCGGGCCAACTCTGAGCTCACATCCCGCTGGAAGCCCACCCAATCGACCGCGTGCTCCAAACCGAGCCGCGCGGTGTGTTGACGAATTTGCCGTTCGTAATCCGCAGTCTGAAACTTTCCCACGGCCCGTAGCCGCACGGGCAGGCCTTGCGAACGAAGAATGGCAAGTGCCTCGAGGAGGGACTCAATGCCTTTTCGAGGCCGGAACATGGCCAGCGCGCCCAAAACAAAGTCCTCGCTGGTCTCGCGCCGCCGTGATAAGGCACCGCGACTTGGCACGCCGTTAGGAACCAGCCAGGTCTTGTGTGACGGGTAACCACGACGTAGCAAGTACTCGCGCTGAGACTGCGAAACCGCTACGATGCCGGCGGCGCCGATCAGTGCAACTCGTTCCAGAGCGGCCTGAAAATGGCTTTTCCAAACGCGATGCACTTCGGTCGACGTTTGGCAGTGCATGTGATGGATCAGCGGAACGCCCCCTAGCTCAGCGGCCGGCCGACCGACAAGAGCCGCTCGCACCGAATGCGTATGAACCAGGGCATATTTTTCACGACGAATTAGCCTTGCCAATCTCGCAATCGGGCGCAGATCAAATCGTGAACGCATCGGCGTCTCGTGCAGCGGCGCCTGTTTTGATCTACGCACTGCCGCAAATTGGCCCGGCACTATACAGGCAAAGCCTACCCGGTAACCCCAAGCCCCCAAGCTTAAAGCCAACAGGTCCTGAACCCGCTCTGCGCCGGAGTAATCCTCGCCATTAATGATGTGCAATACGCGCACGGGCGCGGGCACGGCAACAGAATTGAGGCGAAGAGAGGTGACCATATGGAAAAGCCCTTGTGCCTCGAAAATCTTAGTAAGCCCCACGACGATTGAGCACACACCACGGTGTGCGCCCCAGTAAATACAAGTCAGTGAGCAACCCCTGGTTCGTGACATACCAAATGTCCATGTGCATCCACTCTTCGAACCCAATCTCACTGCGCCCAGCCACTTGCCAGAGACATGTAAGCCCTGGTTTGATCGACAGTCGTTGCCGTTGCCACGGCTCGTATTGCAGTACTTCATCCAAGAGGGGCGGCCTAGGCCCAACGAGAGACATTTGGCCGAGCAGCACGTTGATCAATTGCGGCATCTCGTCAATGCTCGTGGTCCGCAGAAAACGGCCAACGCGCGTAATGCGGGGATCGACGGAGTTCTTAAAGATCGGCCCGTCCTTTTGATTGACGACCTGGTTCTTGATAGCTGCGGCTCCGATTACCATCGTCCGAAACTTGTACATCTGAAAGCGTCGGCCACAGAATCCCACTCGCTCTTGTACAAAGAACGGGCGGCCCTTGGTGCTAATCAGCAGCCACAGGAATGTCACCAGTGCAATGGGCGAAAAAATCGCCAACAACAGCAGCGATCCCAAGACGTCTATCGTTCGCTTTAGAGATCGGTATCCTAACGATCGATTTCCGGATGGGACAATCGACGGCAACTCTAGAGCCGTACCATGAGACTTTGCCTGAACAAGGGTCGCGTTCGGCGAACCGTGGGAGTGACGTGCGATGCTCGGCCGCATCGCGGGAGCAACCGTTCCCTGCGTGTTAAAGGACCGTTCGGGTGCTGCGACGTTATCCGTCTGTAGCAAGCTGGATTGGCTCATGGTGACAATGCTCGCAATTTAAAACCAGGAATGAACGTGATTAAACTCCGATGGGCAGAGCCCCGACGGGCTGTGCTGATTTACTGTGCTGTACAACGGACGGTATGTGAGACATCGGTAGAGCAGCCGGAACGCCTGACGCCAACGGTCGCAGCCCTACCGCTACGCCCGCCAGAAAGAACAACAGGGCGTTGTCCAAAGTCGAGTACGAGAGTTCGTGGAACAGAAGCTGACAGGTGTAGACCCCAAAAGCCGCCAGAAAAAGCGCGGCGTGGCTGCGTGCCCACGGCGGAGAGAAGGGGCTCCGGTAAAGTTCCCAAGCGCTGCGCAGCCAGGTCCAGCACATGAGGAGGAACAAGCTCAACCCAATCACGCCGGTCTCGGTCAGGAGACTAAGCAGCGTATTGTGATGAACCAAACTGCGGATCGCCTGAAGGTTCAAATCGGTCGAGCGGTCCGATAAAAAATTCAACTTGGCTTGTGGGAAGTGGCCAAAGCCGTGGCCGAGTATTGGTTGCTCTTGAAACATTCGCCACGAGACGTAGGCAAAAGCGACACGCATCCGCGTGGAATCTCGAGTGTCGCTGGCCGAGGTCTCGCGTTGAAAATTCACAAGACTTTGGAGGTTTACGACCGATGCCAAAAGGCCCGTCGAGACGAGCGAGCACAGTACCAACTTGCGGACTCGACCTTGCAGCGTCACACCTAACATGATGATCAGGCCCAACGCGGCACCTGCCCAAACGCTGCGCGTATAGCTGAAGTACAAGGATGCCGCAGCCAGAGGAAATGCCATCAGTAACAGCAATTGGGGTAGCCGTCGCAATCGGGGCCAAGCGATCCAACCCGCCAATAACCCCACGGCCAGATACAGACCGAAACTGACCGATGTCAACATCGGTCCCCGCGCGCGCCCGAAATGCAAACCGAGCTGGGGATTGGCAATGTGCCTGGGGAATACCAGAGACCACTGTTGGGCAATCTCGAGTATTCCGGTGACTGCCAGGTACAGGCCGAAACCGATCAATGAATTCCGGATGATCTTCACGCCACGCTCGGTAAGCGGCGACAGTCGCGCAATCCAATAAACCGTTGCCGGAATGAAGTAACCGGCTAATAATCGCCATACGGGCGAAACGCTGTCTGGCGAGGGCGTGCGAAAATCGTGCGTGAGTGTGCTTACCGTGAGCCACATCAACAGCAATCCCAGCATTACATCGCTGCTGCAAAGTGGCCTGGGCTTAGTGCGGCCAAGTCGCCACTGGACGACAAACGCCGCGACTAGACCCACAAATGCCAGGCGGTCCAAGGTCAGCGGAGCCGGTCCCAAATTGAATTTCAAAAAGTCGTAGCCGAAGCAAGCCGCCACGACTAGGTAGCCCAGACAAGCTACAACTAACGAACCGCGCAAGACGGCCAGCGTCCCCCAGATCGCGCCTATCAGCGCGACAACCAGCGTCAGAACGACGGTGGAATCAACCGTCACGGATGGGAACGGAACACCGATCGCAAGCATCATTGCACGTTCCCAACCGCGACATTCCAAGCAGGCGCGACCCGCAATGCGGATCGGGATCGCGATGGCAGCGGCACGGTCAGGAATAACAGCCCTACTCCGGCCAGCAATCCACCACAAACCCCGGTGGCGGCAATAACCGAACGCCCTGGCCCGACGGGCTGCGACCCGCAATTGGGCTCGCCCAGCGGACTAATAAGGCTGCAACTTCGGGCCGCAGCGAGGTTCGCTTTGGCTTCCGATAAGGTGCGTTCCGTTTGTTCCAACAGGGTTCGGCGATGTTCCACGTTGCTTGTGAGGTTGGTGTATTCCACCCGTATCTGAGCCAATCGATCACGTTGCTCACGCATTTGCTTCAGCTGCTTTTCCAGTGAATGGTTTCGTGCGGCGAGCAGACTCAGTTCCGCCTCGACCCCGCGAGACGCCACAGCTAGTTCCTGCATCATGCTGCGATGAATCGACTCTTCCGCATGCGTCGATGCGATCACTCGAGGATGCACGTCGGACATGTAGCCTCTGAGCGTTGCCGTGCGAAGTTGGGCGTCACTAAGTCCATCTTTGAGTCGTCTGATAGTGGGCTGAGATTCAAGCAAGGCATTGGGGACGGCCAGCAGGGCTTGCGGATTCGCCTGCGAAACATTGACCAACGCAAGCAGATCGGTAGCCACTGTCTGCGCCTGTCGCAACTGTCGTAATTCGTTTTGGGCGTCAACAAAGTTGCGCTGTAGGTCGCTGCTGCCCGATGCGGACTGATGCAGGAGGCGGAGCTCCACCAAATCTCCACCAACCAGTTGCTCCATTTGGATAAGCCGTTTGTTGGCGGCTTCGAGTTCGTCACGAGCCAGTTCGGCAGCCTGGTCCAATTCTGCGACGGTACCTTGGATTCTTCGGTCACGTAGATCCGTCAAACCCCGATCTAGCTGTTGAAATAACGCCTCAACCATGATGATGGCACGCGATCGACTGGTGTCTTTGGCGGTGAGATAAAGGATCTCCGTCTTGCCAAACTCCGAGCCCTTGGGTGGAGCGATGGTCACCGCCTGACGCAAGTCGTCTATGGACTGTTCGGTGGGCCAGGTTTCATTCGGCGTCCAATCTTGCGGAGGCCCAACCTTCGCCAGTGTTGCCTTGAGAATGCCTCGGCTCTTTGCCACCTCAAGCAGGGTCTCTTCCAGCATCTTTAGTTCGTTGTCGTGACGGAATTTACCCGGCGCATTCCATGTGCTGGCCGCTTCGTTTCGCACAGAGACCGCTTGTGAGGCCTCCCATTTCGGTTGCTTTAACATCCCATAAGCAGCGACTGCTCCAGCTACCGTGACCGCCGCTAAAAGCCCGCGCCGCCAATGTCGGCGCATGGATCCGAGCAACACGCCGGGTGAGATTTCAGCTTGCTCGTCATGTCTGATTTCCGTTTGCTCGTAGTACTGCATTCCAGTTCTCTCGGCGTTGGCGATCATAAAACGGCCTCTTTGTGATGAGTACTAAAACCAGCGTGCTTAGTACAGCGTTTGCTGGATTGGCCGCATTCTTCACAGCACGCGGTGAATCCGATACAGGCAATGAAGTGGCGCTCTAGTGGAAGTTCACCACAAGAACTTAGCGCCCGGCCGGAGGACGAGGTCGGCCTGATGCCGAAGGATGTCGAACACGGATCTCCGCATAGCACGGCTGGGAATGAGCGGTAGACCGGATGGGACCTAACACTGGATAGGATCCGTGTCGATTAGCGGAGATCCGTGGTCCCGCTTCATTTTTGACTCGGAAAAGAAAATGGATCCGAATCCGTGAATGGGTGACGAAGCCGCTTCCCGTTTGCCCCAAATCGAGATTCGTTCATATCACTTCGTCGGTATCGTTTTTTGCAAACTCCCAGCGCACTCCCTGACCGCTCCCGTCCCCC
>JANNPR010001277.1:0-2649 GCA_031400345.1 Planctomycetota bacterium
GTTGGGCTAGACCGCATCCACAAGACGCGGCGCATCCGCCGCTGTTTCGACCTCACCGCGACCCCTTTTGCCCCTACCGGCAAAAAATCTACGGAAAAGGGATTGTTCGACTGGATCATTTCCGACTTCGGCCTGAACGACGCCATCGAGGCGGCAATGCTATGCTGTCGGCGCGCCAGTTAGAGATAGGCTTTTCGCTTGCGATGGATTGCGCTGCCGGTATTCGATGAGCGCATCGATGGTGGTAATCGGTATGCCGCAATCCACGGCGATGCTGAAAAGCTCGTCCCGGGTGGCCATGTGCCGGCCGTCGTTACTGCAGATTTCGCAGAGCACGGCACTCGGTTTCAGACCGGCCAGCGACACGAGGTCAACCGATGCCTCGGTGTGGCCTTGGCGAACGAGCACGCCGCCTTCCCGCG
Organism: Planctomycetota bacterium; assembly: GCA_031400345.1. Taxonomy (GTDB): domain Bacteria; phylum Planctomycetota; class Planctomycetia; order Pirellulales; family Pirellulaceae; genus JANNPR01. Next base: position 423 of record JANNPR010001277.1, read on the forward strand.
CGACTAGCGGAAACATATGCCCCGGACGACAGAATTCTTCCGCACGGCTATCGTCGCTGGCGATCGCGTGGATCGTTGCACAGCGCTCGACTGGACTAATGCCGGTCTTGCAGGTGATGTGATCGACGGGCACAGTGAAGTTCGGCATCTGGGCGCCGCTCTCGGAAACCATTGGCGCAAACTTGAGCCGCTGTGCGGTCTGCGTCGTAACCGGCATGCACACCTGGCCGCGGCCATGGCTAATTAAGAAATGGACCATCTCCGGTGTCACGCGTTCCGCCGCTGCGACAAAATCCCCTTCATTCTCACGATCCTCAGAATCCACGACGATGACCACTAAACCTGTTGCCAAGGCCTCCAAGGCATCCTCGATTCTACAAAATACCTTGTGCATAGTGTGAAATCCCAAGTAATTGATGAGTTTGAGAAGTGAATTGTCCGATCCACCCGCGGCTGGCCGAGCGGCAAAGAAGCCTAGTTCGCGAATCGGGGCGTCGCAAGTTTTTCGGCAGAGAATGGGGCCTTAACACTCCTATAACCCCACCAATAACCCCGCCAAAATTGACGTATCCTGACGCGTGACCTAGATAAACTTGGCGTTGAATGTCGCAGGCACCGTCACGTAATAGGTGGAATCGTTCTTATGACGAATTTATTCGCCCAGGATACCGTCACACTAGCGCCCGACGCAGTAATACCTGTGGGTGGGGCACTGCTGAATCCGCCGGCCTTGCGTCTGCCTACTCAAGAGGAACTCAAGGCCGAGATCGCTCACGTCCTCAATAAACAGCTCAGCGTCGACTTGTTGCCGTGGGTGGATGGTTACGCCCAAGTCGGCAAACGCAACTTGTACTTATGGAAATGGTGCCGCCAAGGCGTGGAAGTCACGACATTGTCGTGCGTTGATCCCGAACTGTTCGACTTCGCCTGCGATACCAAGGTTCTAGGCGTTGTGTTGGACGTGCTGCTCGACGACATCGCCGACCGTAAGGGAGACGCGGTCCTGCTCGACCAGCTCCTCGACTTACCATTCGACTCCCAGCGCAAGTGCCTGCGGGAGGCGCCTGCGGAGGAACGGGAATATGCCGAGTTTACGATTGACGTCTGGCAGGAAATCAAACGCCGCACCTTCAAGCTTCCCTTGTACGCACGCTATTCCACACTTTGGCGATACGACTATTTGCAGCTGTTCAATGCGATGCGTTATTCGCACATGATCAACCAGGACATTGCCTTGTTGAATCTGGCCGAGCACGATTTATATCTCCCACATAACATGCACATCATGATCTCGGCCACTGTGGATCTGATGTGTTCCGAGGGGTTTAACCAGCATGAGGTCGGTACGCTGCGCGACGCGGTGTGGCATGCCCAGTGCATGGGCCGCATTGGCAACCTGGTGACGACCTGGGAACGCGAACTGGGCGACGCCGACTACACCAGCGGCGTGTACGCGCGGGCCATCGCCGAAGGGGACGTGACGATTCAAGATCTGCTCGATCACGACATTCAGGCAATCGCACGCGATATCAAAGCGGGCGGGCACGAAGAGTTCTTCTTGCAACGCTGGGCACAGTACCGACAGAGGCTGATTCAACTGGCGCCCCGAGTGCAGAGCGTCGATTTGAAGAAACTGCTAACGGGCTACGAGCGTTTGATCCGCTTGCACCTCGGCAGCCGAGGTTACAAATAGGGAGGGTAGTTCGACAGAGTATGTTCGACGAACTTTTCTCACGACTGAAGCATCACTACATCGCGACGATGATGGTCGCGACACGCATTTGCGGGTCCCTGGGGGGTGCGCTCGTCGTTTACTATGTCCATCTCACATTAACTCTCGCCGAGCCGCTGCGGAAGCACTTCATTATTTCGGCGACGGTGGTGGTGCTACTGGCCGTCCTGCTATCGATCCTGTTCGCACTTTGGGAAACTCGGCACCTGCGGGCAGTACTGCGGCTGTTGGATGCGGATGAAACTCCCGATCCGATCCTGGCAGCCCAGGCCGGACGCGAGGCGATCATCTTTCCCATGCGACATCATCGCAATGAGGCTTGGCTCGTCCCCTGCACAACGCTGCTGCCGGTTGCCCTGATCTTACGCTGGCTTGATCAAGCGCCTCTTGAAGTGTTGTGGAATATCGGCCTGGCCGTGTTTATGGGCATCGGCCTGGCGCTGATGTCCACGTTTTTCATCATCGAACACATGATGCAGCCGATCGTACGATATC
>JANNPR010001327.1:0-1716 GCA_031400345.1 Planctomycetota bacterium
CGGAAATGGGACAACCGGCAACATCCAGTTCTCGTAATAGGGTCAGTCCAATTAAGTGCGACAGGCCATCGTCGCCGACCTTGGTTTCCGCCAGCGAGAGTTTCGTGAGTCGCAAAAGAGCTGCCAGTGGGCGAATGTCGGCGTCGCCAAGTCCGGTGTTTCGGAGAAAGAGAAACCGCAGATTCTTGAGGGCGCTCAAAGCTTGGAGATCGTCGCATCGGAGCGGAGTGCCCGTGAGGTCGAGCCTTTCGAGCGATGTTAATGCCGCTAACTGCCGCAGGTCGGCAGAATCGAGTTGTGCTTGTTGAAGCCAAATGCTGTGAACCTTGGGATAGACGAAGTGCTCCAACCATCGCGGTCCGAAGTCAAAATTATCTAAGTCCGCACTTCCGCCAAGTGCTCGAATCCGCGAAATCGTTTGCCGCTGGATCCGCACGTTGTGCGTCCGGATAATGAAAAGTACTGCCAGGGACGTAAGTGTCACGATCATCAGCCATAAGAAAAGTCGAAACCAGAATGATTTAATCTTAGCGCGTGTAGTCATCGTGCTGGTAACCAAATATCGTCGACCATTAGTGCGGGCAGCTGGAACATGAGATGCTACACGACGGCCGCCCCAGGAGACAGCAAAACTAGAAACCATATACACGAACCGCAAAGAAGTTTTGTCGTGGGAGGCAACTGTGCTACGCTGTTTCGGCGTGCTTCCACCTGCCGCGCAGCGGCTTATTTGAGCAACGGCATGCAGCGGACCGTGGTTCCAGGTGGTTAGAACGCCGGAGATAGCCGCCGAATATCAAACGCTGGAAACTCGCAATGACTTTGAACCCACTATGTCCAATTACTCGGCGAACGGCACTGGGAACGATTGCCGCTTTGACATGGGGTGGGGCTTTGAGCGGGGCGGAACGCCATTTTCGTTTGGCCACGTTTTCCGCGGACGTAACGCCACACCTGGGAGCCTCGCTTTTGGGTGGCGCGACCGTGACACCGCAAGCAAAAGCGGTAGACGATCCGCTGTTCGTGCGCGGATTTGTACTGCTGGGTGGCGACCAGCCAGTCGTCCTAGCCGCGATCGATTGGTGCGAAATCCGCAACGATGCCTATGACCGTTGGCGAGATGCATTGGCCGAGGCGGCAGGCACGGCGCGCGAGCGAGTACTGTTTTCGTGCGTTCACCAACATGATACGCCATTGGCGGACCTGGAAGCACAGAGAATTCTGGACGAGGCCGGCACAGGCCATTCATTGATCGACCTGGAATACCACGAGCGCTGCGTGCGGCAAACAGCCGACGCGCTGCGACGGGCACTCCGTGATGCCAGCCGGATTACACACTTGGGTCTCGGGAAAGCCAAGGTCCAGAAATTAGCCAGCAACCGCCGTTATCTCGATAACAAGGGCCAAATACACTTTGACCGCAGCAGCATGAGTGGCCAGGACCCGGTGAAGCGCGACGCGCCGGATGGGACCATCGACCCCTGGCTGCGGACCGTGAGTTTTTGGGACGGCGACAAACCACTTTGTGCGCTTCACACTTACGCCGTGCATCCGATGAGCTATTGGGGCACCGGCCACGTCACGTCCGACTTTCCTGGCCTGGCACGCAAACTACGCCAACTAGACGATCCGTCCGTGTTTCAAATCTATGCCTCGGGATGTTCCGGAAATGTCACCGCGGGTAAGTACAACGATGGAAACCACGGAAATCGTTTG
>JANNPR010001299.1:0-6645 GCA_031400345.1 Planctomycetota bacterium
GGCATTATTCACGCATGAAAACGATAAGCCAAAAAATACAACGGGAATTTGTAATTCCAGCAGAACTGGGCGGCAGCCGACTTGATCAAGCCTTGGCCAATCTTATGCCAGACTATTCCCGCGCCCTCATCCAGAAATGGATCAAAAGTGCGTCCACTCGTCGCATCGTGTCATCCGGGTGCATGGCGGTTCAGCTCGAACGGCTCACCGATTCCGTGAACGGGTCTTGGCCGGCGGCGTAAGCGCTCACTTGCTCCGGGCTCGGTTTGACAGCTGTTTTTTCAGGCGTATGTGCCTTTGGTTGGAAGATCAACACGACTACGGCACCCACAACGACCAGAATCAATCCCGCCAAAAAAGCGGGGTTCATCTGACTCCATTGTTTGTTCCAGTAGGCGCTCCACAAAGTGTTGATAACCGGGGCGCAGCCAAACACCAGCGGCATTACGTAACTTGGATGGCCGCCGAAATTCATCGCCATAATGATTCCTAACGCTCCAAAAGCGCCAGCCGCTCCGGCAGCAAGGCTCCAAATGGCTCCCTTCATCGTCCATTGATACTTTGACTCAGATTCCAAATTGAGTGCGCTCAACACGAGCAGTGGAACGACAATGGCAATTGCGAAGTACGCAATGCCAACGCACATGAATGGCCGCCATTTACCACCACCCATCGCCCCTTGTCCCCAATGTAGAACGGGTCCATAGATGCCCCAGCAGACGGCAGTTGTGGCAATTGACATGATTACATAAAGCGGCTTCATCGCGAGTCTCCGGTCTCGTAGCCAGTTGGCAGGAAAGCAGATCGGCACGTCGTGCCGACTGTGATGCAATGGGTAGGCAATTCAATGGCTTTCAGTCTACCAGACGCTTTGCCGTGATCGTAGGGTAGCGAGAACTCGTCTTATCACGGCTGCCATTCCGTAATCAGTTCCAGCAATCTCCAGTCAAGCCAGCGACGGTCTGGGTCGCCATTTGAAATCCCAAAGTACCCAACGTGACCGCCGAATTCCGTAATGTACAGACCAACGCAGTCGGGTCGGGGTACATCAGCAATGGTATTGATGGGAACTAACGGGTCATCGGCTGCTGCTAGGATCAGCGTTGGCAAAGTAACATTGGGCAGCAAAGGGGCGGCGCTAGAGCGCTCATAATAATCCCAAACATCGCGAAAGCCACTGATCGGCGCGGTGAATTGGCTGTCGAAGTCCAATAGGCTGGTGGCGGTCAAAGGAGTTCGAGAACCGTTCCAATGGGCACTGGTTGGCCAGGCTGATACTGCCATGCAGAGACGTCTAGCAAATGACCTGCTATAGAACAGTGGCCAACCCTGTTCAAGGTTATGAGCACAGCGGACCAAATCGATTGCAGGACCTATCGTGACCGCCTTATCGAGACAACTTGGAATTTGAGTTCCAGATTCTGCCAAGTACTTCAGCACCAGGTTGCCACCCAACGAGAACCCAATCAAAGAAATCCGTGACTCGTTGCATAGCTGGTGAATAAACTGGATCGTTGCGCCGACATCGTCGCTTCGACCGGCGTGCCCCGGGTACCTCGCCAATCCGGCTCCGGCACCACATCCTCGCTGATCCATGCGAAACGTGCGTACGCCTCGTTGATTGAGCTTGTCAGCAACGCGGACTAAATAGGGTGAACCATGGCATCCCGCGGCTCCGTGTAGCATCAGGACGCATCGATCCCCCACCGCCCAACTGGATGGACAATCATCGTGCAAGATAATGCAATCACCGTCGGGCAGAAAAAGTTTGTGACCGACAGCACGGTACGGCACCTTTCCGTAAGGTAAATAAGCTCCGAGAATGGTCTGCGTGTGCCCGTTCTGGGCCCAGCGCGGAGCTCGGAATAGCGGAAGTTTCGGGGCAACTATGTTGCGGCTTTTGACAGCGTGAGTCACGGAATGGTTCAGTTCAATCAAGCTTTGGCCTCTATCGTCTCCATCATTTCTTCAACCCGCTCATGCACTACCCCGGAAAGCCTACCACGAGTTGGACACGTTTTTCTGGGAATCACATCCAAAATCCAACATATGGAAGATTGGCAATTAAAATATACGAGGAATTCGCTTTACGACGCCGCAGAAAAGGTGTTATTCTTTTGCGTCATTCTTAGCCCAATTGGCCCCGGACATGGCCAAACTAAACGTTAAAGATTTCCTCGAGTTCGTGCAACGCAGTAAGCTGGTCGGGCCCGATCAGCTACGAAGCTCGTTGCTTGCGCTGAAAGAAGCGGGGAATGATCAGCTGCCAGTCGATGCGGACGTGGTAGCCCAACATCTCATCCAGGCGGGCCTGCTGACTCCCTGGCAATGTAACAAACTTTTCGACCGCAAATACAAAGGGTTTTTCCTCGGGAAGCACAAGCTCTTGGGGCACCTAGGCACGGGCGGTATGAGCAGTGTGTACCTGGCCGAACACACGCTCATGAAGAAACTTCGGGCCATCAAAGTGCTTCCCCGTAGCAAGGTCAGTGACTCTTCTTACTTAGCGCGCTTTCATCTCGAAGCTCAGGCAACAGCGTCACTCGACCATCCTAATATTGTCCGGGCCTTCGATGTGGACAATGAAGGAAACACTCACTATCTGGTGATGGAGTATGTCTCCGGTAGAGACCTGCAGACGATTGTCAACAACGACGGTGCTTTGCCTTACGAAATGGTTGCCACTTACATCGCCCAAACGGCCGAGGGCTTGCAGCACGCGCATGATCGCAACCTGATTCACCGAGATGTAAAGCCCGCGAATCTGCTGATCGATGACAAAGGGGCCATAAAAATTTTGGATCTTGGGCTGGCATTATTTTCAGAACCAGACCGATCGTCGCTGACCATCGCACACAACGAAAATGTTCTTGGAACCGCCGATTACCTCGCCCCAGAGCAGGCTTTGAACAGCCACAACGTAGACCATCGAGCCGACATGTATGGGCTCGGATGTACCATGTATTTCCTGCTCACTGGCCATGCGCCGTTTCCCGAAGGAACATTGGCGCAGCGCATTGCCATGCATCAGAGCCGAATGCCTGCGGACATAGCCGTCGACCGAGCCGACTGTTGTCCAGAGCTAGTTAACATTTGTGTAAGGATGATTCAGAAGGACCCCGAGGAGCGGTTCGAGTCTGCGTCGCAGGTCGCCTCGGTCTTACGACAGTGGCTGGCGAACTACAAGTCGGCGAAAGCCAATCCCATCCTCTTGGACGACGTATCGTCCGCCAGTCCGGTTAACAGCTATGGAGTCGCGACCGTTGTTGGAAACGACAGTCTGTCGGGCAGGGCATCCACGGAGCTGGGTGCTACTGCGACCGCTCCACCAGTATTCGCGCCGCCTCCATCCGTACGCCCTTTGCCGCTTTACGATCCCTCCGCGCCGGCTCCTTTCGCGCCTGCGGCAGATACCGTGGACGACAAAAACAGTGTCACAGGTCTCGACTTGCCCAGCGTAAACCCCAACTCCGTAAGCGCAAGCCAAGCGTTTAGCAAACCGGACCACAAGCGAATGGGGATGAAATCGTCACGGATTCGCCGCAACAAAACTCAACCAGACTTCGATGCGATTTCTAATTCCGACGTCGGGCTGGCTGCTGACCGTTTGCCCGCCCTAATCGTAGACTCCAGTGTGTTGGTTTCTGCGAGCTCGGTTCTTTCCCCTGCCACCCGTCCCCATTCGACGAAATCGATCGCTCCAGCAAAGTCTCGCCACATTCGAAGCTGGCTTTTAGCCATCGTGGCGCTCGTCTTTCTTACCATGCTCTTTATTCTGGTGGCGCTGTTGTCGCGAAAGTCGCTAACGCAATTTTCCACCCGTTCTTCGAGAAATGATGGCTTAGTCTGTTGCGATTGGCGAGCTCAAACCGCCCTCAATCGTTCGCACTTTTCCCGTCGAGCTACGAAGCCGGCGATCCTTTTGAGTCTGTGCCACCTCCGTGGGGATCGTCGCAAGGTCTAAAATTCGACCAACGATATTGCGACGCAAGTCCTAAACAGCAAGTCGTAAGTTGTTACGGGCATGGTATTTGCGTTGTTCACTAGATTTTTCACTGGACATTCTTCTAGGCTTGCATGCAACGCTTGTTTGTCCACAGCTGAGTCGCGGTAGTTACGGATTGAGCGACTTAGTGACAAACATGCGATCGGTAAACGCGGAAAGGACGCCACGATTATGTCTCATTCCTACCATCTGCCTGCTGTTGCCCATCGAATTGGTCCCTATGTACGGCCGTCGCAATCTAATACCGAAAGACCGCTCCGCCGTTCGCGACTACGCTGCCGCGGCGTCCAAGCATGCGCGTCGTTCAGAAGCGCCGGGCAAAAGGGCTAGAGGTGGCGAGCGAGAGACGAGGGTGTCTTGGGTTCCTCCCGAAACTTGGCATGAACCAGTCGAACACAACTCAGGCCAATATAAGACGCTCGTTCAAGAGGCAGGGAACGGCTATCGGCACGTGGTGACCCCGGACGAGGTTCGTCAGCGGCTGGCAAAACTTCCACCCGTAATGACGCGATCGCTTGAAATCGTTCAGCTAAGTCGCATGACCCGCAAGAAGACGACGTTCCCGTGTTATGGAATGCAGTGGGGGCGAGCAATCTACTTGTATCCGATCGAAAACAGTCTGATCGAAGACTTTCATCGACCTCCGCTACCAGCCGAATATAGCGAGGCACGCATGTACGGTGGTCGCTGGTGCCAGGAATCAGAGTCACAGTGGAAGCTGATTTGGACTGAAGATTCGATCCGTGATTTTTACCTCAACAATATTCTGATCCATGAACTGGGTCACCTATTAGACCATCGCAACACGAGCTATCGCGATCGCGAGCGGTTCGCCAACTCATTCGCCATTGAATGGGGATATCGGCGGCGGAGATAGCTGCCACTGCCATGCAATCAAGTGTTGCTATGTTCTTCCGGTGTGGGCAGAAACCAAATTGTCAACAGCCCGATTGCAAACACTAGGCTGGTTACGGATCCGACTTTGCCGTAGTCGCCGTGAAAATAGGGCAGGCTGCTCAGCCAACCCGCACCTAAGACCCCTGCTGCAGTAATGTAGCGACCGAAATTAAATGTGACGCCAGCACCCGTGGATCGTACACGAGTGGGAAACATCTCTGGCAGGCAGAGCGGTAGCCAGCCGAAGTAAAAGCCCGTGGTGGCACCTAGCGCCAAAGTCCACCAGTTGAACTCGGGGTCTGAGGGCGTGAGATACCGATAGATGTATTGCCCGACCAGTAGCGACGCCAAACTGAACAGGAAATAGGAAGGCTTTCGTCCCAGCTTAAAGGCAACCCAGCCTCCTAACAAGCTAGTCACCGAGGCCCCTGTCGAACGGTAGACCTGCGTCCAGGCCTTCATGGAAGGGTCGGCTTGCGCACCGACTTGGTCGGCCCAGGGAATCAACCAGTTGGTGCAACCCCATCCTCCGAACAGAGGCAAAGCACCTAGGACAATTCCTAAAAGAGTCAGCCGTAATAGAGGCGGCTTAAAGACATCGCGTACCGGCGTAGCCTTCTTTGCTGATGCTCGGCCAGCTGCCAGCCATTTCGGGGATTCACGAACAACCGCGAGCGAGATTAGACCAAGGAAAAAGGGGGCGCTGCCCAGCATCAACACCCAGCGCCAACTAACCGGAGTTATTTCAGTTCCGATGGCAATTACGCCCATCAGTACCAGCCCCATATTTGCCGCGGTTCCGATCACTCCTGCAAGCACTGGTTTGGAAACATCCGACCAGGTCTCCGAGGCAAGCGCGATTCCGTTGGGCCATGCGCCTCCGACTCCCAGGCATCCCAAAAATCGCACGAGGACATAGGCTTCAGGAGAGTCCACAAATGCCGCCACGAAGCTGAAGAAAGAGTAGCAGCAAATACTAAGTCCTAAGGCCTTCGCTCGGCCGAAACGATCACCGAACCACCCAAACAATAATCCGCCAGTCGCTGCACCCAGTAAAAAAGTGGCGTTGTGACGGGCGAACCAAACGGTGCATTGCTGCTTGATAACATCGGCGCTCAATCCGCTACTCTGCAAAAAGTCTTTGGTTGCGGAGTTACTCACCAGCGACGTTATCGACATCTGTACGCCCGCAAACAACCAAGCCAAAAATGCCGCGACAAGCACAATCCAACGGTTGATATTTACCGCTCGCCAAGGTTGTATGGGCTGACTGCCAGGAGTTTGCAAATCAGACGATGGTAAGCGAGGCTCGTTCATCGCGGAAACATAACCGTATCAAACGCCTGTAGCAACAATTTCGACTGGGATTTTCGTATCCGCGTCAAGGGAACGAAGCAGGAACACTGATTTTCACTAATCGACGCTGATTTGATCCAGTGTAGGCGACCTTTATGTCTGAGCCTGGGCCCAGTGCCAGTCCCGCGAACGACACCTTCCGTCTACCGCGGGTCCCATCAGCGTCGATTCGGGAAGATCAGTGTTCCTGTTTCTTCACGATGGCTTCCGCGCTCGCCAATTGATAGGCTGGTGGCGAATCAAGTTCACGGAAATTATGCTCTGTCGACAATTCGCCCGTCTCCAGATTGATCGGACCCATCGTTCGGATCCGACTGATCCGACCAATTTTCCTCGTATACTCCGAGTCCTTCATGCTGATGATGCAGCGGTATTTGTCTATGGCG
>JANNPR010000037.1:0-2612 GCA_031400345.1 Planctomycetota bacterium
CCTGGCTCGGTTCTCCGGCGATCGTAAGATTTCGAGTCGGAATAGAAGGAGCGGCGTCATTGCCGTTCGAGTCCACATACACAATGCGATAGTTGTAAGTGCCAGGCGTGAGCTTTCCGCCAGAGAGTGGAGTGAGCGTCACGAGTTCGACCGGCGGCGCCACCGCTTCTACCTTCGGTCCACCTGGCGATCCCAAGACGATTAGATTCTCAGTTAAAACGTGAGGTATATCGGTATCATCCCAGCGACCGGCGACAGTTAATGAACGAATTGCATCGCCTGCCGGTGTTGCCACTCGTACAAAAAGGCCGCTAATGGAGTTGTCGGTCAGCGTGTTCCCATATATTTTGGGGCCAACGCGATCGTAGTCAGCGGTAAACGGCACTCTTTGAAACAAGGGCGCGTGAAAGTTCGTTTCCTCGAAACTGTTCGGCGTGGCCGCAATGACGGCGTCCGCGCTACGGCTAATCGCGTTAAAAGTGGCGGTTGGACGAGAGTCAACCATATTGATGGGTGCCACGACTTGTGGAACTCCATCCACCACGACTGTGCCGCCTCCGAAGCGAAAGTCCACCTGATTCACAATGTTTAGGAAAATACCCTGCTGTTCGTAATCAAACCGATTCTGATCGGACTGGTCGATCTCATTGCGGAATGATATACCCCCCCAATCCCCTGGCGCGGCCGGCGGTTCGATCTGATCGGGATTGGTATCTAGGCCTAAGTTGTCATCGTGAATCGAGGAAAAATAGACGCTGCCGGATACGATATTGCCGTTTGTGTCACGGATCACGTTACCGAAGACATCGAGTAACACCGGAGTACCCAGGGCTTGCAAAGCAGCGCCACTTCGGTCGACAAACGGGGACGAGCTTCCCACACTGACTTCTGCACGACGCAGTTTGATGATGGTTCCCGAGTCGATCATCAACGTTACGCCCTGGGGAACGTCCAATGAGTCTCCGTCGGCTAAGACATTGCCAAGGCGATTGAAGCCAATTTCATACGCTTGGTTATCGGCGACCGTCGCTAGGTTTTGATCGCTGCCACCATTTCCGACGACGCGTACAATGGTGTTGCGCCGGGCATCGTCCGGTAGGAAACTAGCTGCGGTAAGGGCCGCTCCCAGGTTGGCGTAAGGTCGAGCTAAAGTGCCGGTTCCGGGCGACTCGGTCCCCTTATCTACATAAATTGAGTGCGCTGCGTCCTGGGCACGGAACCAGAAATTGAACACGCCTCCTGGCGCTCCGTCCATGTCGCCGTCGAACGAAGTGCCGGTCGAATCCAATATCGTTCGATTCACCTCACCACGAAAATCCATTCGTAGCTGATACTGCCCCTGCGTTCGGCCTCCAAAACCCGAGTCTTCGATCGCCGGGTCGAAATCATTGTTGCCACTGGCACTAATGCCGATGTAATACGTCCCGGCACTTAAGTCGAGTTCCACAAACGAGTCATTGCTGTAGTAGTCATCGTTACGCGCGATCAGGTCTCTCTTGCCGGCACTGTCCTCGCGATAGATGGTTAAGACCGTATCGAGCAAGCTCGAATTTGGAAGCCGTTCAGCGAACGTTTCCACAGTCAGCTTGCCGTCCCCCGTAAGCACCGTCTTATATAAGTCGATGTCTTTGCTTTCGGGTCGATAAAGATGGCGGCCGTGCGCAATATCCGCGTCACCCGGAAAAACCGGTTCGGCCGGTTGTCCAAATGCCAGAATAGGTTCCGATCCCTGGACCGAACCGGGCGGAAGCTCAAAATTGCTTCCCAGGCCTAGCAAATGGCCAATGGCGCCCATCGCGACGTCGAACCAACTGGTCTTGTTCGGATCGTCGCTGAAACCGAATCCGTCATCAAAGTTTTCAGCGCTGTCCAAAATTGCCAGGCCAAAGCCCGTCAGACTAACCACGCCCCCAGGTCCGGTACTAACGAGAGGATTTATGGCCCGCAAATCACCAGTCACGATGGTAAACCCAAGCGTATCGGATTCGACGAACTCGACGCCGAGATACGCCGCATATAAATCAAAAGCCTCACGAGCTCGCTGTTTCTGAGCTTCCGTAATCAAGTTCTGCAAGATGTTGCCTTGCGGATCAGCGCCGTAGACCTCGCGGAAATTATAAAAGAACTGTGTAATTCCATCGGTGGCATCGCCTGTTGTCAGCAGATGCGACTCGATTTGCGCCGGTAGATCGCGGTGCCCCGGTTCATTCAACCCACCTGGAAGAGTCAAACCGTACGGTTGAGGATCAATCGACGACGAGAGAATAAGGCTGCTCAGATCCTGAACGACAATTCCGCTCAGTCCGGTACTGGCCACGAAGGACCTACCGTCCAGCATCAGGACTTGCACGCCGTCGGCAGTTGCTTGAATCCCGAAACGAGCTTGATTAACAGCGTCTGCAATGCTCGTAGCTAAATCGCTTGCCGTCATTGAAGACGAGGGTGTGAAGCGAATCGGAATTGCATTGGCGATTTGTGCACCCGGTCGGCCCGTGAGAATAAGGTCGGTTGTGGCCGGAACTGTGACCGTATGAGCAACAGTTCCACCAAGTTGAATCAGGCCGTTGCCAAGATGGTTGGCAACCAGCCCCAAATTCTGAGCATTTATGGCC
>JANNPR010000042.1:0-4316 GCA_031400345.1 Planctomycetota bacterium
CCAACATGTACAGCAAAGCCTAGCGGATGTCCAACCTGTTTTCCTCGCTTACGCTTCGGGTTAGTATGTCTCGCACAACTACACTCTTCGTCTGCGAAAAGAATATATAGCGGCGAAAAGAATATAAAGAATATATAGGCACCCATACAATTTTCAAGAAATCCGGAAAGAATTTAGAAATTGCAAAAACTGGATGGGTGTCTATAGATTTCCTCATTCAGGTTTGGGTATTTATCCATAGCTACCCTCGTGTGTGCGTGATTCTGCACCGCACGGTTATTTTCCAATTAGCTCCTCCGCTTCCGTGCGGAATGCGGCGAGCTCCGCGAGCTGTTCTGGCAAGAGTTTTTCCTTGGGAATGCGCGACTCGGTCCAGCGATTGGCCCAGATGAGTAACTCGCGGGCACGCTGCGAATCGCCCAGCTGGTGGTAGCTCATTGCAAGAAAATAGAGGTCAAAGGGGAGGCCAAAATCTTCCTGTTTCGAGAGATTTGCCTCCAGGCAATCCACTGCCTCGCGAAATCGACCGAGGCGGTAGTACACGACACCCAGCGTATTCGCGTAAAGCGCGTTCCCAGGCGTCAGTTGGACAGCTTTCTCAGCGAAGGGAAGTGCCTCGTCCACGCGGCGAAGTTTTTCTGGCGCGGTCGCGAGGGTCCAGGCCAGGCCGTTGCACACCGCGGCATCGTTGGAATTTGCAACATGGGCGGCACGGAAACCGTCGATGCTGCGCTGCGCCGTTTGTTCCGGGGTCAAAACAGTTGACAACTCGGACCCCAGATTTACCTGAACGGCGAGTGGCCGGAGTTTATCATGGGATTCGCTGGCCGGCAGGGCAGGCCAATCCCAATCGAGATCCAACGCGGTCAACTCGGCTCGCAATAATCGTAGATCCCAAATATGGACCATCCCACGCTCTTCCTGGATCGTGGACAGGAGTTTCGAGCCGTCAAAGTTGAAGCTCATGGAATGTGCACGATGCTGATGCGGAACAGCGAGTTCTGCAATCGTACGCCCGGTTTCAGGATCGATCAGGCGGATGACGCCGTTGCATTGGGTCATTGCCAAAATAGAACCTTCCAGAAGTTGTCCGCTCCCCGCCGGCGGCGTTGAGTCCGGGCGCGGAAGTAGAGGAGAAAATGCCAAAACAAGACCGCTCGCGGAGGTGCCGATTCCACCGAGCGACGCACCCTTTTCCCACGTGCCCACGCGCCACAGTTGCCCCCCCTCGCTCGACGTTCCTAACCAGCGGCCATCAGGGCTAAATACGACCTGACATGAAATACCCACCGGTAAGTCCTTAACGATTTTGCCAGTGGAGGCGTCCCATACCTTCGCTCCTTCAATCCAACTCCCCGTGGCGATGTATTGACCGTCCGGCGAAACGGATACGAAGCGCACGTCTACGTGTGGGCCGAGTAATATGGGTTGCTCGGGTCGATCCATGTGAACGACGCACGCCCCGTCACCCAACGCCACCCCTACGACTTGGCCGTCGCGACTCATTCCAAAGCGTTTATAGCGGGATCGCGGCATCGCAGCGGTGCGTTGTGGCGGTCCAATCTGAATCCTTTGAAAACCGCTATCACCGGGCGCTGCGGATTTTCCCTCTATAGGCTGACCGTCGGCCCGTGGCGCCAAATGTTCTGCATCCGAGTCAATGATATTACCGATGGGCCAACGCAACAGACCTGACGGGCCGTTGGTGAGCAACTGACCTGATCGGTCGAAAGCCGCTGCATCACCGGCTATTTGAATAGTATCCAGTTGCGTACCTGTCGCTAGATCCCAGAGCGTCAGGCCTCGCTGGGATGAGGCGACGAGCAAGCGCGAGTCTGGACTGAGCGCACAATCGGACAGATATTCGCTGAAGGAAGTGACATCACGAGCTACACTGCGATACGCGGGACCCGGATTTACTTCCCAGAGTGTGACTCGTTGTTGACGGAGCGCCAAAAGCAGCAGCCGTCCGTCCGGTGGAGAGCGAGTGGCCAGTGACTGCACGCCCCAATAGCCGCCTAAGTGCAGTTGGCCCGTCTGTGGATTCCACAAACTTAGATCGCCATCCCACCAGCTGTAACTCAACAACAGATCACCAGTCGTATTGCATGCTACCCGAACTCCTCCGCCTCGGTGTGGAAGCGGTTTTGCCTTTGTCCCGGTCACCACGTTCCACAGCAATACGCCCTCGGGATGTACTCCGATTGCTAGTGACTTGCTGTCTGCACACCACGCAAATTCGAACTCGGTCCCTGGAGGCCTCAACTCGCGCACCCGAGTCCCGGAATCGACATCCACGATATGAATGATTTCACCTGACTGAACTGCAAGATACTGACCGTTAGGATTGAATAAGGGCCACGACGGGGCGAGCACAGTTCCAAGTGATCGCACTGGCAACGACGTCTGCAGATCATTTAACTCAAGCTTGCCGTCCTTGAATGCGACCGCCACGCGCCGGCTGTCGCGGCTAAATCCCGACATGCTGACGTCTGGCAAGTCCAACACTTCAGTGAACCGCGGTCCATCTAAATTCCAAACTTTGAAGCCGGTGTCCGACGAAATGGCGATGCATCGGCCATCCGGAGTGAGCCTGGGCCATAGATTCGTTCCCAGTCCGGTGAATTGCGCGATCTCGGAATCGTCCGCCACGCGACGAATTGTGACGGTGCCTGGCGCTTCCGAACGGGCATAGCGCTCGCCGCGCTCATCGAAATCTGAGCGACCCACATCCGCAGGCCACTGCTCCCATTCTCGAATTTTCCGCAGGTCCGGTAGAGCCAAACTAGCGATGGCAACATTCCGCAGCGAGTCGAGATGGCGGCGTGACAATCCGATCTGGAGCACGAGCGCCTGGGCATCTTGGACCGCTCGCAGACCCTCGAACCGTTGGCCAATTCGATGGCTGGACTGTTGGGCCTTGGCCTGTTCGAGGTAGGACTGCCACAGCTTTTCTAGCGCGTCCTGTTTCGCATTGCGTTCTCCCTCTTCCGCGCGCTCCGTCTTGGCCAACTCGCCGGTGAGCCGGACAGAATAGGCGAACGAAATGATCACCCCGAGCACGAGTAGCAGTGCTACCGAGACGATCAGACTGGCGACGAGAGGGTTGCGGCGGCACAACCGCCTGGTCCGCTCCCAGAGGGCCGGCCGGCGGGCATGAATCGGTCGATCAGCCAGAAACCTTCGCAAGTCATCAGCCAGCTCGTCGGGCGACGAGTAACGGTCTCTTGCGTCTTTAGCCATCGCCTTGAGAACGATCGTTTCCAGATCCAGCGGAATCTCCGACACGCGAGTTCGCGGACGGGCAGGCTCCGCCTGCAGGATTTGCTGCATTAGCGCATTTCGGTCGCCTTCCTCGAACGGCGGTCGCAGGGTCAGTAATTCGTAGAGTGTGATCCCCAGGCTGTAGATGTCGCTGCGCTGGTCCGATTGACCCCGTAGTCGCTCGGGTGCCAGGTACCGCAGCGTACCAACGATATCCCCCGTCTGCGTCAGATCATCGCTGTCTTCCGCCTTCGCTAACCCGAAATCAGTAACCCATACGGTCCCTTGCTTGTCGAGGAGAAGGTTCGACGGTTTGACCTCCCTTCCGTAAGTGCCTCAGTTCGACCAGCACCTCGTCCAAGCCCAGCCCCTGGATGAACTGCATCACGTAATAATGTAGCCCGTCCTGGTCCCCGATTCCGAACACGGGGACAATATTGGTGTGGTGGAGTCGTGCGGCCGCTCGCGCTTCGCGCTCGAACCGTTGCAAGTGGCGCGGGTCCAGCAATGAGTGCATCGGCAAAACTTTGAGCGCCACGTGCCGCCCGAGCGATTCCTGTTCCGCTTCATAGACGATCCCCATCCCGCCGCGGCCCACCTCACGCAGAATGCGATAATCGCCGAGCCGCTCGAGCTTTTTCCCACTTGTCGCGCCGCTGACACCCGATAAGCCATCCGTCTGCTGCCCAACTCCGGGACGGGCATCCTCCATCATCACGAGCGCTGGGAACAGCTCGAGTATCTCGTCCGCTAACTCAGGATGTCGCTCGGTGTATTCGGTCAACTTTGGCCGCTCGCCACTGCGGTAGCGCACCACGAACTCCTCGGCCAGTAAGTCGAGTGGATTAATATCTTTGCTGACATCTAGGTCATTCAGGTGTGGGTATTTATCCATAGCTACTAATCCGACCACGTCAAATTGTTGGGTGCAGTCGTCAGTGTGCCACTGGCAGCCGCCGGAGTTCGCTTGGATTACGCGACGGCTCATTCCGCGGCAAGCCAGTGCTGAACATCATAGGGCAAATTGACTTCCGCACTGGCTTGCCGCCGAA
>JANNPR010000062.1:0-2973 GCA_031400345.1 Planctomycetota bacterium
TGCCGGTGTTCTTCGCGCTCGTGCTCGCCCTCGCGGTGAAGCGAGACGAATGGCCCATGCTCGGGTTTCTCTCCATTTTGTCGGTTATCTGGATGGGTGCGTCGCAGAGTCTGATGGCGATTGTGAAAGAACGCGAGATCCTCGACCACGAGCGGCTCCTGTTCTTGCGGCTGCGCGCCTACCTGGGTGCAAAACTCGGCACGCGGTACTTGCTCTCGGCGGCTCAAAGTACGGTATTTGTCGTGCTGTTGTATCTGCTGCGCCTTCTCTGGGGTGGGAACGTCGGTGATGATTCGTTCGTGAGTTTACGTACTTTTGTCGTGCTTGTCCTCACGGGTTGGGGCGCGACGGGAGCAGGTCTGGCGCTCTCGGCCGTTTCCGGCCGCAGAACGGCAACGGCCAACCTCTTGTTTCCGCTTTTCATGGTCTTGCAAATCGTCTTCAGCCTGCAGATTGCGGGAGAGCGAAGGATTGACCGTGTGGACGACTATCTATCGTTCAGTATGGTTCCGCGTTCCGGCGACCAGGCGGCGAAGAACCCGTTAGCGGCCGGGGCATCGTACCTCACGCTTTCTCGGTGGTCGGACATGGCGTTAAGCTGTTTTTCTTACAGCGTGCCGACAACGGACGCTGACAAAGAGAGCGAATACCAACGTGCGTATTGCGAAGCGCTCGCTTGGTTGACGGGCTGGATCGGCGGCACGGCGATTGTGACCGCCATGACACTCCAATGGGGCACCGCGGTGGCGCGACTCTTCAAGTTGGCCAAGGATCGAGCTTATGGCCGAGGTGCCTGATGGTCGGGTCCTGCCAGTCCCTTTCTGAGTGCAGGGGGTAAGTACCCGGCCACCCTTCGAGCTTTACCTTGATTCCGTCCGATCGCGCTTTCTTCGTTACGCGGATGCTGTCATCAAGGAGCATCTAGTGTTCGCCCACCTGAATCAGCAGTGGCGGAATCCCGCGGTAGTAGCCAAACAAGGGCGAGGCCAGCGGGTTACCGAACCGCCATTGTCATCCTCCTACGGGCGATTGAACTGCGCTCTTACAGGATCCCACCCGTCGAACTAGACTGCGGCGAAAATCGAACCGCTGAGCACGCCAGTGCTGTCCGAGAACGAGTCTTGCTCGATCTTCATCGAGCGCAAGATGCTCAGATAGAGGTTCGACAAAGGCGTGTTCCCCTTGCGCCAGAAAGTGCCGTGTTTCAGTCCCATATTGGCACCGCCAGCGATGAGCGTGGGGAGATTGGTCGGGTTGTGCGTGGTGCTTGCGCCGCCGGCCGAACAGCACAGCTCCAAGATTTGATTGTCGAAACTGCGCAAGCAGCGAGCACCGACTCCTACTCTGGACGCGCTGACGCGAAAACTCGACAATGCGACTGTACCCAGCCCTGACGCTTCAATTGCGACCGCGCTAAATGCACCTGATCCCCAATCAACGTGGTTAACCAAGTTGTCGGCTTCCGTTGGAGCCGTTTCGCAGCGCTCTGGTGTTCGAGTGCACGTGCAAGCGCGGAGGAGCTTCTATTGAATCGGAGAGTATCCTGGGTCTGGGCCGAAAAACCATGGCACGTTACTTCATCCTGCTGACGCTTGAACTCCTGCTGGCAATTGCCCTGCCGCTTTGCGCTGCCGAAGTGCCGGACAGGGAATTCGTGAACTCAATCGACATGACGCTGGTTCGCATCGAGGCGGGTGGGTTTACGATGGGGACTGGCGAACTTCCTCCAATGACCCGCGAAGAGTGGCTCCAGCGCGATGCCGATGAAGCGCCGGCCCACACGGTCAAGATCAGCCGGCCGTTCTTTATAGGCGCTTTCGAGGTCACTAATACTCAATACGAACAGTTCGACCCCGAACACAAAAAACTTCGGGGCAAGAACGGAGGACCCAAGGGAGACGACGAACCGGTCGCTTACGTCACATGGCAGCAGGCAAACGACTTTTGCAATTGGCTGTCGAAAAAGGAGGGTCGGCCGTACCGGTTGCCGACCGAGGCCGAGTGGGAGTATGCCTGTCGAGCGGGGACCGCCACGTTGTTTTCCACCGGCGACGTCCTTGCTCCGGAGCAAGCTAACTTCGGCTTGGCCGAGGACGGCAAGTCGCGGCGAGGCCCGCTGCCGGTTGGACATTTCAAGCCGAACCCCTGGGGCCTGTTTGACATGCACGGCAATGTGGCCGAGTGGTGCCACGACTGGCACGGGCCATACGAGGCTGCCGCGCAGAGCGACCCAGTCGGCCACGCCGATGGTATCGCCCGCGTCGTGCGCGGCTGGAGCACGCTGCGTCCGAGCATGAACACGTCGCGTTACTGCCGTACCACGAACCGCGCCGGCCATCTGCCAGAAGACGCCAACTGTTACACGGGCTTCCGCATTGCACTCGGCCCTTCGCCCGAATCTAAGCCACTGTTGGCGGTGGCTCCTGAACTGTTTCAGCAGCACGTCAAGCAAAACGCAGCGCCCAAAACCGGCCCCGATCCATCGGTGCCATATTTCATCGACTTTGGCAAAGTTGGTAAAAAGCCGACGATTCCCCCGAATACCTGGGGGCCAATCTACAGCTACTGGAACCACTACACGACGATTTGCTGTTGCCCCAACGGCGACGTGCTCTTCGCGTGGTACAGCACGGTCGCCGAGGAAGGCCGCGAATGCTCCCAGGCAGTCAGCCGGTTGCGTGCCGGCTCGGATACCTGGGAGCCTGCTTCGGTCTTCTTGCACGTGCCGGACTGCAACACGCATGCTCCGGTGCTGCTCTCAGACGGCAAGCGACTGTACCACTTCTTTACCCAGTCGTTCGCCGGCTGGGACGACGCCGCCGACTGCATGCGCGTTTCCGAAGACAATGGCGCCACTTGGTCGCGCCCGCGAATCATCCTGTCGCGCGAGGATCCCCTGCGCATGAGTCAGCCCTGTTCGGCTTTCGTGGCGAAGGACGGCAAGCTCGTACTCGCGGTGGACGGTGACTTCGG
>JANNPR010000011.1:0-5116 GCA_031400345.1 Planctomycetota bacterium
GTGGAAACCACCTCCTGTACGCTGCGAGCCAGTTCTTCTAGGGGTTGAATGACACGCCGGATCCAGCAAAACGCGACGATAGAAGCCGCTGCCACAACGGCAGTTCCCAGCAACCAGCTAATGGGGTTGGCGCGAGTAGCCGAGGACAATAGTAGTGTTGCCGCGGCAGTGAAGCTGCACAGTACGAAGAAAAACCAGAACAGCCGCCAGAACAGTCGGAACGACTTCATGGGAACTCGCTTGTGGCCTTTTGAGGAACACGAACGTGGAAGTATTGCACCGAATTTAAGTTAGGTCGTTTGCCGGAAAAGGGGGCACGTGGTAGTCTGTGGTCAAAATTTTGAAAGCTGAACCCACTATGTATGGATTCGAGGGGGTTGCCGGGCACGCCGAAAACGATCGAAAAACGAGCTCTAGGCCCAACAACGGTCCTTGATTTTCTTGCTCAGGAGCGCCGAACACCGTGAATTTGGATCGCCTGTTCTCTCCTTATAAACCAACGACGACCAATATCGTCGACGCATTGAGGAACTGGACTGCCATAAAGCCCCAAGAAACGGCTTTTACCTTCTCGGATGGCGAGGGAGAGGAAATCCGCTGGACATACGAGATGGCGGATCGAAAGGCGCGGGCCGTGGCGGCTCGGCTAATGGAATTGGGAATGGAGGGGGAACGCGCCTTACTACTCTTCCCCCCCGGCTTGGATTTCATAGCCGCTTTCTTCGGTTGCCTTTATGCCGGAACGATCGCCGTCCCAGCGTATCCGCCACGGCGGAATCGCAACATGGCACGTATTCAGTCCATTTCCGATGACGCTCAAGCCGGAATCGTTCTGACCGTTCACGAGGCGGCGGACCGAGCGGAAGGATTACTTGACGAGGCGCCCCATCTTAAGCAGCTTCGCTGGGTTTCCACGGACCGGCTTTCTGATGACTTGGCCGACCAATGGCGGATGCCCAAGCTTACTCGCGATCAGGTAGTCGTCCTGCAATACACGTCCGGTTCGACTGGCCGGCCCAAAGGAGTAATGCTGACCCACGGCAACATCATCAACAACGTTTGGTTAATTGCCAACTGTTTTGAGCCAACTCGAGGTGGCAGCGGCCTGACCTGGCTTCCGACGTACCACGACATGGGGCTGGTTGGCGGCGTATTGGAACCGGTCTTTTACGGGATACCCGTTGTCCTTATGTCACCGATGATCTTTCTGCAAAAACCAGTTCGCTGGTTGAAAACGATCACCAAGTACGGCATTACGATCAGTGGTGGGCCGAATTTCGCTTACGACTTATGTGTCCAGAAAGTCAGCGACGAGGAGATGCAGGGGCTCGACCTGTCCAGCTGGGAGGTGGCTTTTAATGGAGCCGAACCGATCCGCGCGGCAACGTTGCGGCAATTCAATGAAAAATTTGCCCGGGTCGGGTTTCGCGCGGAGACTTTTTTCCCGTGCTATGGAATGGCCGAAACGACGCTGATCGTCACTGGCAGTCATAAAAAGGAACCACCCAGAATTTGGACGTTCGATGGTAAGGCGATCGATAGCCACCGAGTCGTTCCCGTTCCCCATGATGCTCCTGAAGCCCGAGAAATGGTCGGTTGCGGTCATGTACTTCCAGGAGAAGAAGTGTTGATCGTCGACTCGGTCAATTTTACTCGCCTTCCTGAAGATCGGGTGGGCGAGATCTGGATCCACGGCCTCAGTGTCGCCAAAGGATACTGGAACAAACCTGAAGAAACTCAGCAGACGTTCCATGCCAAGCTGGTCGATAGTTCCGGCGGTCCCTACTTACGTACTGGGGATTTCGGTTTCATTCACAAAGGCGAGCTATTCGTAACCGGCCGTCTCAAGGACCTGATCATTGTTCGGGGCGTCAATCGATATCCGCAAGATATCGAGATGACCGTGGAAAGGTCCCATAGCTGTCTGCAACCTGGCGCTGTCGGCGCATTTGCAGTCGACGTACATGGTCGCGAACGAATGATCATTGCTTGCGAAGTCGACCGTTCCCGACGCAAGGATTACGCCGAGGTCATCAACGCGATTCGCAAGTCGGTGACGATGGAGCACGAACTGCCTCCCGACGGAGTCGTGCTTGTTCGTTTTGGTTCGATACCGAAGACATCTAGCGGAAAGATTCAGCGGTACGCCTGTCGCGACGAGTTTCTAAAAGGTGAGTTGCTCATTTTGGCGCAATGGTTCGCTTGGGACGAGACGGGCGAAGCGACGGACGCATCATCCAACGCTCACGTAGCGGCCAAGTGGACACCCATAGGGACTTCCTCGGAGCGGTACAGCGAAGAGCCGATCAGAGTCCAACTACAAATTGCCGAAATTGTCATGGATCGAGTGCGCTCTGTAGCCAGAGAACGCGCGAAGAACTTGACACTCGATACTAATATTGTCGTGGATCTTGGCCTGGATTCGTTGGAACGAATGCAGATCGCACATGCACTGGAAGAGACTTTCGGCGGGCGGTTCCCAGAAGATGTGCTGCAGCAGATCGAAACCATCGGTGAAGTTGCGTTGGCGGTCGAGCGGCACATTGGCACCATCCCCAAAATTCGCAGCACCACGGCGGAGGCTGGGCCATATGAGGTCGACGGGAGAGAAATCGGATCCGAGGTCTATGATTTCGATCAATTCCCAGAATACCGGCGTCTGAAACAGACGATGGCCATGCTGTCGTCGACCGGTGTACCAAATCCCTTTTTCAGTGTGCATGAAGGCGTTACCAACGACACAGCACAAATCGCCGGCCGTGAGCTGGTTAATTTCTGCAGTTACAACTACTTGGGGATGTCCGGAGACCCCGTCGTTTCTGAAGCGGCCAAGCAGGCGGTCGAACAATTCGGCACGAGCGTGTCAGCCAGCCGGCTGGTTTCGGGGGAAAAGACGATCCATGGCGAATTGGAACGTGAATTGGCGGATTTCGTGGGAGTTTCTAATTCCCTCGTGTTCGTCGGCGGTCACTCCACGAATGAAACCACGATCGGGCACTTGTTGGGTGCCGGTGATCTGATCCTGCATGACGCAATGGCCCACAACAGTATTGTGCAGGGTGCCATTTTATCTGGCGCGCGCCGTCGGCCTTTTCCCCATAACGATTGGAAAACGCTGGACGAGATCTTGACCGAAGTACGTCGCGAATATCGTCGAGTACTGATTGCCATCGAAGGCGTCTATAGTATGGATGGCGACTTCCCCGACCTGCCGCAATTTATCAAAGTAAAGAGCCGCCACAAAGCGCTCCTGATGGTCGACGAGGCGCATTCCATTGGAACGATGGGGACGTACGGCCACGGGATTGGCGAGCACTTTCAAGTCAACCGATCCGATGTTGACATCTGGATGGGCACACTTAGCAAAGCCTACGGTAGCTGCGGAGGATACATCGCCGGGTCAGGTGCTTTAGTCGAATACCTTAAATATACGGCACCCGGTTTTGTCTACAGTGTCGGTCTTTCTCCCCCTAATGTGGCAGCGGCGCTGGCTTCGCTTCGATTACTACGACAGGATCCCGGACGGGTGGTTCAGGTGCAGACTAACGCGCGCCTGTTCTTGGAACTGGCCAAAGGCAAGGGGCTCAACACGGGAGTCAGCAATAACACTCCCATCGTGCCGGTCATTACTGGCAACTCTCTGAGAGCGCTCCATCTTTCCCGGCAGCTATTCAATCGTGGCATCAACGTGCAGCCTATTCTTTATCCCGCTGTGGACGAATCTGCGGCGCGGCTGCGTTTCTTCGTCACTTCCTTGCACAAGGATCAACAAATCCGCTCAACCGTAGAGGCGGTGGCTGAGGAATTGCAGAAACTGTAGAGTTCAGCTGGACAGCGCGACTTTGGACCCCTGCCGGCTCGCGGCTGTCGATTTCACAGTTTTCTTATGTTGTACGCCGTGTACGCCCATAGCTCACAGTTAACTTGTTCCTCGCTCTGCGGTCGCACTACTCAGGAGTTAATCGTCGGGTCCATGATCAGCAGAGTTCGACACTTGTTGGAGATGATTCGATTCAGCCATACCATTTTTGCGCTGCCGTTTGCCTTGCTGGCAGCCGTGATGGCGTGGTCCACTCCGACCGCCGCGGGCCATGCAGTTTCATTTCGGTGGCACCACTTGCTTGGCATTTTGATTTGTATGGCCGCTGCACGTAGCGCCGCCATGGCATTCAATCGGCTGGTAGATCGCCGTCTCGATGCTAAGAACCCTCGCACCCAACAGCGACACTTACCTGCGGGGACTCTATCGCCCGGATCCGTGGTCCTTTTCACCTGCGCTGCATCGTTGGTGTTTCTGGCGGGCACATTACTATTTCTGCCGAATTACCTGCCGCTGATACTATCGTTGCCCGTACTCGTTTTCCTTTTCGCATACAGTTTCACGAAGCGGTTCACATTGCTGGCTCATTTTTGGTTGGGCGCCGCGTTGATGTTGGCTCCAGTTTCAGCCTGGATTGCCGTACGCGGCGAAGTCTTGCAACATAGCTTGGCGGACCTGTTGCCTGCCTGTCTATTAGGAATTGCTGTGCTCGCATGGGTAGCCGGTTTCGACATTATTTATGCGTGCCAAGACGCGGACTTCGACGTCCAGGCTCAACTTCATAGCGTTCCCAGCCGGTTGGGGGTTGTGACCGCTCTGCGTTTCGCATTCGTATGCCATATATTCATGATCCTTACTTTGGCTTTGTTGCCGTGGATTTGCCCGCGACTAGGATTGGAGTGGATTTACGGCTCGGGAATCGCTGCCGTGGGTGGCTTGCTGCTTTATGAGCACTGGTTAGTACGACCGGACGATCTGACGCGTGTCAACATCGCGTTCTTTCAGGTGAATTCCCTGATAAGTCTCGGATTGTTTGGGCTGACGACGCTCGATTTACTCGTCTAGACACAGTACTCAGTTAGATAAAGGCCTTGAGATGGTGCGTTCACTTGCAGTTACGATGGACACAGTCCGCGCGAAGGTATTTACGGGCGAACGATTGTCGATGGACGACGGGCTGCATTTATACGATCCAGCGACTCCGCTGCATGAGGTCGGCGAGTTAGCGAACTATGTGCGTGAACAAAAGAACGGCAACCTCACGTTCTATAACATTAACACGCACCTTAACCCGAC
>JANNPR010000183.1:0-3778 GCA_031400345.1 Planctomycetota bacterium
GTCATTCCCCTCACCCATCCGCTGGGCCCATTGGATTAGCGACACACGCCAGCTGGCTCGCACCTTTTCTTGCTGCTCGTCCAACAACTGTTGCGGCATTTCCTCCCAAGCAAAGCGCAAGTCGCGAACTACGGGTATCATTCTCAGTCCAACGGACCGGCCTGGCGACAAGCAGAGGTCACCTTGGTACCCGTAGTTATTATGCCAAGCTAAATAACGCTCGAGTGGCTCATGCGTCAAGTAGCTGGTGGTAACAATGTGGGGCAGTTCAACTTTAAAATAATTATTGACCTTGCGGCTCTTTGCCAGATGCACTTCGATGAAACTGCGATGGCCGCCTGTAAACTTATGGAATGGATGCAGAGCCTTGACGACCCCTGCTCCCTGTGTCCAGCGGCTACCGACTCCTGCGGCCAGAGTAATCACCGCGACTGACCCATCCGCGATTGCGCGACGACCTAGCGCGACATGTTGTTCGTCGATTCCCCGGCGAGTATCAATGACATCATCCGTGCGAGCGTCCTCGATTAGAACGTTGGCGGCGAGTTGATTCTGAGCCAAACCAATACGCCCTGCTCGCAAGTCGGCCCGAATCTGTTCATGCAGTTCACGATCGAAACCACAATTCGCCAACAACTGCGCCAGCGAAAGCTCGTTCGATGACTCGTTCGCTGCCTGAGGCAGCATTCTGTCAAGAAGCATACCGAAAGTGGCCGGCGAATCAGCTGAAGTTCGGCATAACGACCCGAAGCGCCCTAGTTCCAGACGTGTCATCGGCGAATGCGAATGCACTTCCCGACGGAGCCATCCGGGTATCATCAATGCGTAATAGCGTCCAGGCATGACGGCGTGGAGGCCGTCCAACAATTCGGCCCAAGTGCCACGATCGTTAATGGCGAAATCGTAAGTCACGGGTTCGATAGCAAACGGTAACGCATGTTGCAGCTGTTCCTTGGACTTTGACATCGTCTGCTGCAACCATTTTTGCGCTTGTGGGCGAATGGTTGGATCGAAGATGAACCCCATACCACCGCCCGCCATTCCTCCTAGCATCCAGAATCCCCAGAAGCGGTCACCGAAGTGTTGACGAGTCTGTTCGATTATGGATTCTGTATAGAGGTTTGTGCACCATGGGATAATCGTCTGCAGCGGGCCAAAGAAGTTGCGGGTTGTGATTTCGCCGAGTTTACGAAGGTCCCCGAGTGCTAACGCAGCACCGACGTCATCCAAAACTCCGATGGCGTCTTGACGGGCTCGCCATTCCTCAGAGCACCGTAACAAGTATTTCTCGGTCACCATTTCGAGAACTGGGCCGACATTCTGCGCCATTCCTCCATGCACCAGCACCAAACTCTGATTCAGCTTTTCCCGCGTTTGCTCCGACACCGCATGCTGATCGAGGATTTGGTGGTGCGGTAATAAGCGACCGCGGCTGATGCCGAATTCGGGATCCCCTTCGGTCGCCTTCGCACCGGTGATTAGTTTTATACCAGGCCAGATGCCGCCGGAGTCTTGCCAGCCACCTCCCGAACCGCCTAGCCACTCTCCCAAAATGGCTCGCGCCGCAACCATTCGACGATCGGCCTCGCTGACAGAACCGGTAAGCGACGAAATCTGGGAAGTGGCTCGCATACACAATGAAATCAAGGAGCCCAGCAAGTTTGTCGAAACTGCCAACCGGGAACCTTTAGGAATGTCGTTCACGCTGCTGACGATTTCCAGTCCTAATCCCGGACCTACGAGATTATCCAGCAATTCGGCCATTCCATGTCCTGATCCCTCCATGCCCGGAGGTACTAAACCAGAGGCAATTACTCCGGCCTTGATGAGGCCTAGGTAATCGCGGGCAAAGTCGAATACTTCGTCGATGGCTGTGATTTCTGAATAGGCATTGAGATCCACACTCACCAGTCGCAGCACCGGCTGATCGATGACTCGTAAATAGGTTTCGATCGGTGGACGCGGCGCGGCATCCCGGCCGTGAACTCCTAGGTCGATCGAAACATTCATCACTCGCGCGCCTTCGGGGTAGTCCATCCCTAAAAAGAAAATGTCACTCCAAGCGCTATGTGAAAAGTCCATTCGCACCGCAGTCTTTTCGGCGAGCAAAGGAAATGGTGCAGAGGCATGAGCCCGCCGAAGCAACTCTTTCCGGAGTTGGAGAGGCTGGTCCAAGGGGTGGCCGATTCGGAACATCCATTGATTTCCGCGCACCGTTCTAACGCTGCTACGCACCTGATCCGCTAGAGTTTGGAATCCCAGACCGCGGTATGCCTGGGCCAACGCACTAGAAACGCTAACGCTGGGACCGGATTGCGATTGCACCTCGAGAAATGAGTCGATCGCCTCGTTAAATCGACGTTGTAGCAAGTGGCAGAATCCCTGGAACGGAATCAGCCCATTGGCGTCGATGGATAGTCGTGTTGGGAGTTGATAACGATGGATCGACGCCAGAAAGAAAATCGCGCGTGCGCGATGGTAGAGGTTGTCGCTGTGCCTGCGAAAACGATCCAAAATTACAGATTGTTCCAACAACCAGTGCCTAGATTTTCCTAAGCACATTTCGTCCAGAGATTGATCGCGGATGAAATCCTCTTCGGACGTAATCACCGCCAGCAAATTTGCATCCATTATCTCGACACCAGAAATCCGTCACGCTTATCGATTCGGAAAAGCCACTAGGGAATTGCTGGCGAGATGGTCGGGGAGCGCTCCGCTAACATCTGCAGCAGTTCGGTCAATACGCGATCGCGGCCTTCGCCGGATAGGGCTAAAGCCAGCTGTGCTATCAGCAGGCCATATTTCACACCAATGTTGTAACGAGTGCCGTTGACTTGGAACGCCAAGTAGCGTTCTCGTCCGGCCAGAATTGCCAGCGCCGCCGTCAATGAAACCGATTGCCCGTCGCGGAATTGTTCAAGTGCTTCACCCAAGAGGATCATCACCGAAGGCGATAGCACGTGCATCCCAAACATGCATAGGTAGTAACCCGCACGAAGTCCAGCGACCATGAGCTTTTGCTCCGCCTCTGTGGGAGTCGGCTTCTCTAAGACGCTTGTTACTTCGTACATTTGATTACGGCGCGGTATTCGCTTGCCACCAATGGCTCCGAAAAAGGCGAGGTTACTTTCTCGCGTCGGTTGTACGGCCGATACGGTGCACCGCTCATGCTCTGCTGCTTCCACAAGCTGGCTGGCACAACCCTTGTCGCGACCACTTACATATAGATGATCCCCGACCAGATGTAAGAAAGACTCGCGGCCCACGAAATCGAGGGCTCGAAAGAGCGCATCGCCATATCCCCGCGGTTGATTTTGCTCAACGAAAACAAGTCGTGACGCAAAGCTCCCGGCAGCATCATAGTAGGCCTCCCGGTCGCCTGGTCGTATAACGATGCAAATTTCCTCAATTCCGGCTTGGCCGACTTCTTCGAGAATTAGCTGTAGCGCCGTTTTTTCAACTCCCATCCGATCCACGAGTCGTTGGAGTGGCAACGCGTGGTCGGGACCGGCCGCGGTAATCACGGCTTTACTAAGCTTCATAGAGCGAACTCGGTATTAAAGAGTTTGAACTCGGGCCGACAACCTGGAAATTAGCGTTTCATATACTCCAGTCCACTCTCCCCCCCAATTGCTCGAATAAGCGGTTTCGGGCACCGCCAGCGCGAGTAGGTTGAGGGGAAATGGAACTCGAACAACGACACATTATCCTAGTTCTTCGCTTTGACAAAGCACTACCTGAGACGAAAATCCGCGCGGGTGCAAATAATGCCAAGCCC
>JANNPR010000199.1:0-2079 GCA_031400345.1 Planctomycetota bacterium
AATGTGCCGAGAGATTTATTTCGACAACAACGCGACCACTAAGCCCCTACCCGAGGTGCGATCGGCGGTTGATGTAGCCCTCGGAGACGGTTTTGGGAATCCGTCGAGTTCACATTTGGCCGGCAACCGCGGTCGCACGCAACTTCACCACTCCCGCGAAGCGGTTTCAGCACTT
The DNA here is from genome assembly GCA_031400345.1 of Planctomycetota bacterium. Lineage (GTDB taxonomy): Bacteria > Planctomycetota > Planctomycetia > Pirellulales > Pirellulaceae > JANNPR01. Next base: position 176 of record JANNPR010000199.1, read on the forward strand.
ATCGGGGTCGATCCATCCGGCCTGATCTTCACCAGCGGCGGCACGGAAGCGAACAATATTGTCTTGCTCTCGGCCGCAGACCATCCAAGAAACGGACGCTGTCGCATCGTCACCACAACCACCGAGCATTCATCCGTGAGCAGGCTCGTCGAGCCTCTTCGCCGACGGGGTGTCGAGGTGGTTACGCTGCCGGTTGATCGCGACGGCCGAATTAATTTAGAGCTGGCCGAGCGTGAGATAACGGAAACGACCACCCTTGTTTCGGTGCAGTGGGTCAATAATGAGACGGGAGCCATTCAACCGATCGAAGCCATCGCGGCAATTTGTCGCGAAAGAGGTGTTCTGTTTCATACGGACGCAGCCCAGGCCATTGGAAAGCTTCCGACGAACGTAGCGGCGCATCCGATCGACTTCATCACGATGACAGCTCACAAGATTCACGGACCGCAAGGCGTAGGCGCCGTGTATGCCAGGAATCGGTCTTGGCTGACACCACTTTTTTTTGGAGGCCCGCAGGAAGACGAAGTTCGTCCGGGAACCGAAAACGTTCCGGGAATTGTCGGTTTCGGCAAAGCGGCAGAGATTCGCTCGCTGAATCTGGCGTCCGTAACCGCTTCGCTGCGCCGTTTGCGAGACCAATTCGAACTGCATGTATTCGAACTTGTTCCCGATGTCTCGGTCAATGGCGATGCAGCCCACCGAGTCTGCAACACATCCAATCTTCGATTTGCCCGTGTCGATGGCCAAGCGCTGGTAGCTCGCCTCGATCAGCAAGGTATCCGTTGCTCGCAAAGTTCGGCTTGCACAAATCAGCGTCCCGAGCCTTCGTACGTACTCCGAGCCATGGGTCTATCGGAAGAGGAAGCCTATTCCAGCGTTCGTTTCAGCTTTAGTGTTGAGAACACGCCGGAGGAAATCGACATCGCCGCCGAGGCAATCCGCGACGTTTGCCAACAACTGCGCGGCTTCTCGTCGCGAATTTACAATCCGTACCAAGTTGCAAGGACGTAGTCATGCGTTTTGGTGGTCACGAAACATTCGCTCTCCGAGAAGGCTGGCTTCACAAGGGGCTTAAGCTGCTCATCGAGAAACCGGAACGGCTTGTCGACGAAGACGCCGCGGATTGGCTGGGCGTCGGTCGCAACATGGCAAAATCCATTCGGCACTGGCTGGTCGCAACAGGTCTTGCCCAACCGTTTGAAAACCACGGGACCTCAAAGACAGCGGCGTTGACGACTACGGACTTCGGCGATTTAGTCTGGAAACATGACCCGTATTTCACCGAGTTAGGCACGTGGTGGGCGCTGCACATCAATTTGGTGAATTGCTCCGATCACGCACTTACTTGGACCTGGTTCTTCAACAGATTCGGCTTCGATCGCTTCGATCGCGCCGTCTGCGTCGAAGGTCTAAAACGGTATCTCGAATTGTCCGGGCAACGCATGCCGAGTATCCGCACATTGGAGCGCGATGTAGCTTGCCTGCTATCCAGCTACGCCCTTGTGATTCCGACTCAAGATGACGATCCCGAAGAAGGGCACGATTGCCCGTTTCGCGAACTCGGCCTGCTCAGCTTCTTCAAGACGTCGGGATATTTTCAGTCGCATCAAGGCCGAAAGGACGTGCCTGCCGAATTGTTCGGCTATTGTTTGTCGCTGGCGTTTCCCGATGCTGCCGTCGGAAAGGGCTCCGCAGACATTACAGTCCTGGACGCCGCACGGCATGCCGGTGGTCCTGGTCGTGCTTTTCTGCTCACCACCGAATCGTTGTTTGAACTGGCGACTCAGATCGAAAGCAGTATGTCGGGCGGTGGCATCGAGATCGTCGGCCTAGCGGGCAATCGAGCCATCCGAGTTACAAAACGATCGCCGCTCAACTGGCTGAAACAATACTATCGCAATGTG
>JANNPR010000228.1:0-4087 GCA_031400345.1 Planctomycetota bacterium
CAACGAAGTTTGATATTGCCGTTCCAGAATTGGGGATGAGGGGATGAGGGGATGAGGGGCACGGTCAGGTTACGGGCATAGGTTTTCCGTCGCAACTCACCACGACTTCGTCCTCCTCAGCTCCTCAGCTCCAATCGGTCAGTCGAGTTTTTTGCTGGCCGTTAGCGTCAAAGTTATTCGGGTCGAGCCAGGTGACAAACGCCTGTTTCAACCTGGGCCAATCGGTATCAATAGCAGAATACCAGGCCGTGTCTCGGTTGCGGCCCTTGTAAACGGCCGCTTGACGGAAGACGCCTTCGAACGAGAGTCCCAGCCGTTGTGCTGCAGCACGTGACGCCGCATTCAGCGAGTCGCATTTCCACTCATATCGGCGGTAGCCCAGCTCGAAAGCGTTCTTCATCATCAGGTACATTGCTTCGGTCGCGGCTGGGTTTCGCTGAAGCGCTGGAGAGTAAAGGATATGACCGACCTCGATGGAGCCACTCGCCGGAGCAATCCGCAAATAACTCGCGACTCCCACAGGCTTCCCGTCTGACGCCCTGCAGATCGTAAAAAACAAAGGATCGTCGCTCAGACAATTTTCCTTCATCCAATCGCGATAACTTGCCACAGAACGAAACGGTCCGTATGCCAAGTAGGTCCAGGTTCGACCGTCTTTATCAGACGCCGACGAATGGTATAACGACTCTGCGTGGAGATCAGGATTAAGGGGTTCGAGACAGCACAAGCGGCCTTCCATTGTCAGGCGTGGTGGCAGGGGGGGCGGTTTCCAGTCGTCCAGTGAAAAGCCTATCGGCTGGCCAAGGTGGTTGTAGTGCAGTGTCATGTTGCCGGTATTTACGCAAATCTAAGATGCAGAATCAGTTCGACGAGGTCACAAAAGTTCTGGCGTACGACGGCCGTACATTCGGAGGTACTCTTTGACGTGCAGTTTTTTTTGCGTGTTCTGCGAACTCATGTATCGCACGGTACCAAAAATGGGACGTTCCGGTCCCCACGGACGGTCGTAGCGACCGAGGCACCAGAAAATGCCAGAGTAAGAATTGGGGTTGCGGCCATCGATGGCATAGCGATTGTTGAGTTCGATCATCACATCGAGCGCGTCGCGCGGTGTAGCGGTCCATTCTAAAATTTTCTTGCCCCATAGCATTCGTAGATAGTTGTGAATGCGACCCTCGCGGACCAGCTGCGTTTGGGCTGCGTTCCAGAGAGCGTCGTGCGTGGTGGCGGCACCAAATTCGCCGATAGAATAAATGAATTCGCGGGGGTCGCGAGCGTGCTTTTCTAGTGTCGTTTGAGCCCAATCCGGTAGCGACTCGAATTGGTCGTAGTCAACGCAATGCGAGGTCATGTTGTATCCAAGCTCTCGCCAGGTGATGAACTCATAGAGCCACGACTCGGCCCCGGGACTCACGTTCCACCATCCTTCGCGCTTGCCGCTCGATTTGCTTGCAAGCTGTGCCGGAGACCAACGCTCGCGAGACATCAGTTCGTGAAATACCTCGTGAGGCGAGATGCATCCGAAGTGCAAGTACGGCGACAAGCCGCTGCGAGCATCCTCGTCCGGTTGATTGGCAACGTCGGCGTACTGCGCCAGGTGGCGGTCCAGGAAGGCCAGCAAACGCTGCCTAGCCGCTATGGATCCGCCGCGCTGATCGACCACGCCGACCGTGTGATCGATTGGCAGCGACGCAAGTTCCACCGCGTCGCCCGACAACAGTTGCGGGGAGGCGGGCGGCCAGCGTTGCGTTATCTCGGCGGGCAACGACTTGATCGCCGGCAGCTTCACGCCCGCTATGGGGTCGGGCTGGGGGGCCTGTTCCAGATGTGGCGGCAACTCCTTCTGCAGGAACGCGCGGAAGGAAAATGCCGTAGAAAAAATTCGATCTGTGGCTCGTAAAGGCAGCAACCCGTTGGAGTCGACCTGCTCTAACCGCACCGGTAAACGTTCCGCGACAGCAGCGATCATTCGCGGCAGAAAAAACGCCGGGAAGTCGTCGGTCACAACCAGGCAAGCTCGATCCGCCAATGCGGCCAGCAGTCCTTTGTCCTCATCCGGTTCCGGCTCGACATATGGAAAATAGAGCACTCCGCGATTCTTCAAACCGGCGATGCGTTGAGCATTGTCCGCCATGCCATCGATGATGAATTGGTGCAGCCGATCACTAGCCCAGCGATATCCGATTCGCAGCGGTTCGAAAATTACGAGCGGTTTTCGCAATTCGACGGCCCACTCGACCGCCCGCTGGAGACTGAAGTTCCATTCCGTTCGCCGGAATGCGATCATCCAATAAAGTACAAATTCACCCTCAGCCCGAACGGCGGCATTGTTGCTTTCCCGAATGCGAATGGCGGGCACTGCACCTGGCGAAGCATAGAGCGAGTCATTGTTCCAGTTCATCAGGGATCGATCACCGTTCCTGGTGTCACAACTGTGAGAGCGGTGTCGGCCGAGGTATCCTCGGTGATGACTAGGTGGCGGTCCACGCTCAGGTCGGAAAACTCTTGCGTGCATCCGGACGGCCAACGGACGGTCAACCGGTCAATCCGTTCGGCGTCTCCCAGCCCAAAGTGGACGAGACTCGGCATTTGAGACAGATAACTGTTGACTGGGTAGAGTTCTCGCACAATCGCTCGATCTCCCACATAAGCGACCAGTCGAGCCCCGATTCCCAAACGATTGCTTCGTTGTCCACGTAAGGAGACCTTGAGATAATGTCCCACAGCGAGGCTGTTTTCCCAGAGAAGTAACGCGCCGCCACCTTCCTGCCGGACCAGTAAATCCATTTTGCCGACATTTCGAAAGTCGGCGGCGATGGCGGCTCGGCCGTCGCCATCGCTGTCCGTGCCCGTGATATAGCTGACGTCCAAAAAGTCCCTTCCGGAGACATTGAGAAACAATCGATTGCGTTCGAAGCAGCTCAAATTTTGGCCCGAGCGCACAATGTCCCACGGATTGGAAACCCAGAACTCACTCAGCTTCGCATCGAGTTTACCTGGGCAACACAATTCCGCTGACCGTTGAAAGGGCTGTGCAACTACAGCCTGCCAAACGCAACTTCAGCCGTCGGGCTTATTCCGATCCGTGCTCTTGAAGCCTGCAGTGGCGTAGACGTCAAGCCAACCATCGTTGTTGAAGTCGGCCATCGCCGGGCCGTACGCCCAGCCAACGTCATGCACTTGAAGTGACTGACCGACCTGTTCGAAGTTGCCTCCGCCCAGGTTGCGATGCAGTTGACTTCCTTTCGTCAGGTTGCGCAAGCGAGTCATAACATCCGCAGAATACGTATCGCCGCGGACATTGCCAATCACGCGGTTGCCCGCCTTGGAATACATTCCCGCCACGTAAATGTCGATCAAGCCGTCGTTGTCATAGTCGCCGCAAGTGACTCCCATCGATCCGTAGTCGGAAGGTCCATCCACAATTTCCTGTTCACGGAACGTGCCGTTCTTTTGATTGACAAACAGCCCGCCGTTGCCAAACTCATTGATCACATAAAGATCGCTATAGCCGTCATTGTCCGCGTCGAACCAAACCGAGCTGAATGTGGAGCGTTTGCCTCCTTCGGTACCGCTGTGCTTGGTGACATTGACGAACTGCCAATATCGTTCGTTGCGGTACAAGATATTGCCGGTGGTGCGGCCCGACCTGCCTTCTAGCCAAGAATCGGTTTTGCCTATGCCCAGGACGTTCACATAGATATCGACTCTGCCATCGTTGTCGTAGTCAGCGATCGCCAGTCCGCAAGCGCCATCGGGCATTCGCAAATTGCAAATATGTGTGACGCGAGTGAACTCGTGCCCTTCATCATTGCGGTAGACTTCATCACCAAGGATCAAATCTTCCCAGCCATCACCGTTGAGATCCGCGAAGGCGGCCGGAATTGTCAATTTGCCTTTGTGCAATGACGAAAGTTTGGTCGTTTCGGTTACGTCATCAAAGTGTCCATTCCCCAGTCCTCGGTATAACATGACCAGGCTTTCCTGGTTGATGAGCACGTCCATGCAGCCATCGCGATTGTAATCGACCAGGTAGGCCCCGCCGCCCACCATTGCCTGATTATCCGGTTGCCAAGTGTCTCCCAAG
>JANNPR010000260.1:0-3560 GCA_031400345.1 Planctomycetota bacterium
TGATCGGCGCTGCCGTCTGGATGATGCTGTTGATCGTGATGTTAGTTGGTTACCCCGCAAACGTTTCACCAGGATGGTACTGGCTGTCTCTCGTCTACCCAACTTTCTACACAACGCTCTCCATTTATCTCGACGCTAAGATACGTTTCGGTAGATACTGAAATGCGGCCCCCCCCCAGGTCGGCATAACTTGCTTCCGCATCGGCGAATGGTCGTTGCGCGGGATTCGACAGGCGAGTGAATGGAGAAGGTACCGCGCAAACTTGAACTCTACGATTGGCAGAGGCGGGCGGATTACGCGGCTGCCGGTGCCTTTACCGCGAACAGTCGTCGTTGTCTCCCGAGATTCGAAATTTACCGGTGTTTCATGCCCTCAGTATGCCAGCACGCCCAGCGCGACAAAGCATCCTCCGAGGACAAGCAGCAGGCAATCAAACTGCCACACCTTCGGGTTAGCGACGACCTTCAACATCGCCTCCCGATGTTGCTCCCACCTCATCAGGTGATCGACCGCCATGCAAGAAAGCAGCGTGAGGAAGCCCGTGACTACCCAGCCCCAGGGGCGGTAGTGAAAGACGGTCGCATGCCACGCTAACAACGTGATAGCAATTACAAACGCCGGGGCGACCATCAGTTTAAGGGGCAGAGAGGCGGAGGCGTACTGGCGCTGCCGCGATGCATAAAACCGTACCGGGACCATCAGTGCAACGGTTGCTTTGCCCAGGAGCGCTGTGGCGATGAAAAAGCTGAGAATCTTAAACCACATCACCGCCCCTCCTGTGCGACGCAGACTTGCAGACTTCCGACCTCGATGTCGATCGCCGGAACACCATCCTCCGTAACGAGGCCTTCGATCGACGGTGACCGCCCTTTCGATAATAGGGTCGCAGACCCGACCCGCACGAAGAGCAACGGAGTCTAGCTGCCGTCGGCGTCCCGTTGAGCGATCACGTCTTGGATGGACCTAAGTACCTTGATGTTAATCGAAAAGGCCAACGGTCAGGTATGTCAACGTGTCATTGGCCGTCGAGCACAGAGTTGTGTTAGCAAGATATTTGGACCGCTAAGTCAGTTCCGGGATCGGTTTGCCATGATCGACGATTGGAGTGGGTCGACCGTTGAAGTCTTTAATCAGCGTATTGGCTGAATCGATTCCAAGATGGTGGTAGATGGTCGCCAGGAAATCACCCGGGCCGCAGACGCGATCGATCGAGTCTTCGCCCCGTTTGTCGGTCGCGCCGATAAAGCGGCCGGTTTCGATGCCGCCGCCAGCCCAAATGTTCGAGAATCCACGCGGCCAGTGATCGCGGCCGGGTTGCATGGTCCCGGCTGGGGCACTAGCGTTGCCTTCCCCAGTACTGGCTGCGTAGCTAATCTTGGGTGTCCGGCCAAATTCGCCGGACACCACGACGAGTACTCGCTTGTCGAGTCCACGTTCGTAGATGTCTTCGATCAGCGCCGACACGGCTTGGTCGTAGACTTGCGCTCGGAATCGCATGGCGTCGAAGACGTGGTGATTCACCGCATGGTCGTCCCAGTTTTGCACTCGGCCGCACAGCGGGCCGCTCAAGCTGGTCGTTAAAACGTCGACGCCGGCTTCCACCAATCGCCGAGCCAACAACAGTTGCTGACCCCAGGCGTTGCGGCCGTAGCGATCGCGAGTGCTCGCGTCTTCGCGAGTCAAGTCGAAGGCAATTTTCGTCTGCGGATTGGTCAGCAGCGTCATCGCCTGCGATTCGAACTCGTCCAGCGCCGCGAGTTCGTGGGCCTGATCGAAGCTTCGTTCGAGCGTGTCGAGGTTCTGCCGCAACGTTGAACGGCGGCCGAGCCGACGCAGTTCGCGTGCCTCGCTGAGCCCGATGTTCGGCACGGAAAAGCTCGGCGAATTCGGGTCGCCAGACACAACGAACGGCGAGTAAGCATCACCCAGGTAAGCGGGGCCGTTGTATTCCAGCGGCGGATTGATTCCGACGTAAGCCGGCAGCGGGTTCTGACGCGGACTGCTCTTAGACCGGATGTAATTAGACACCGTCATCCAGTCCGGGTACCGCGGCTTGGGCTTGTCGCGCGTGTCGGGGTCGCCGGAGAGCAATTGCATCGAACCGGCCGGGTGCCCACCGGCCGTCTGCCGCATCGAACGCAGCACCGTGAGTTTATCCGCGATGGCCGCTTGGCGAGGCAGTAATTCCGTAAACTGCAGGCCGGGTACCTTCGTCGAAATGAGTTCGAACGGACCTCGATATTCACTGCCCGAGTTCGGCTTTGGATCATATGAGTCGATGTGCGACAGACCACCTGGTTGCCAAACCATGATTACGGCGTTTTTCGCTCGGCTGGCATCTGTTTCCGCAGCCTGAGCCAGGCTCTGTGACTGGAGCTTGAGAATGCCGGGGAGGCTGAGAGTCGCGAATCCCGCCAGTCCGGCTTGCAGAAACGCGCGGCGGCCTCCGACTCCGAAGGGGATCGGGCCGGGACAGGATCGATTGGAACGTGAGTCGCTTTGGTGGCTCATATTGTCTCCGCTGGCGCAACGCCTTTAAGTTATTTCATCGAGCTCTTGACGCGAATGGCAATCGGTTCGGACACAATAATATCGACAATGTCTCTGGGCTGAGCCGCTTCGGTCGCTTTTTGGAACAGCTCGTTCGCTGCGACGAGCGCGTCCTGGGCCGACTTCAGTCGGCTCAAGGCGGTGGCCGCGGCTCGATCCGCTTCGTCCTTTTTTTCAGCGGCCGCAGCTTTGGCTTCATCGGCCAATTTCTTCGACTCGGCTTCCAAGGCCGTTAAGTTCTGCATCGCCGTTTGACGAGCCGCTTCAGCCGCGGTGATCGCGTCAGGATTATGGCGGTACTTCGCGACGGCACCCCCGTAAAACGCGATGAGATAATCTCCAGGTGGCGTTTTCAGCGCGCCCAGGTCAATCACAGCCTGCGATGTCTCGGCTGTGAGCGTAACATCAAATGCAGGGACCTGCTCGAAGCCGGGGCCGATCGTACGCAACTGCATCGTGGATCCCGAAAACTCGCTGCGCCGCGTGTTGACGAGAGGTATCGTGAGTTTTTCACCGGCTATCACTTCGAACTTGCTATCTGCAGGGGGCGCAATCGTGAGCGGAGCAAAGTCGATGCCGCTGACCGATACCGGCACATCCCCCAGCAGCCGCGGACTGGGAACTTCACCCCAAGAGTCCGGGATGGGCCAAGAGAACGACGCGAACCGGCAGGGACGAGTTACCGCCGCACCATTAAGTTGTGTTTGACCGACACACGTGGCATTGGCAAACGACCGCGGGGCAGTGTGCTTGGCGGTGATCAACAGCAAACCTCTAGACTGCCCTGCCGGAATCTTCAATCCACGAGCCGTCACTCCCTCGGGCAGCCCCTCCATCGCAAGCTCTATGTCGCCGTCGAAGCCATCTCGACGAAACGCGACGACCTCAAAAGCCATCGTTGTTCCGCCGCGTAATGCGATTGGTTTCGACAACGCGGCACGATCGCCGTTTCGCAGCTCCATATGCAGTGCCCAGGCGGCGAGCGCGAAGTCGGGAGTCGCTTTGCGAA
>JANNPR010000297.1:0-4102 GCA_031400345.1 Planctomycetota bacterium
CTGCAGCGGACCAGATACATGGGGCTGGTTTGGACCTGTACTACTGGATTGAGATTGCCCGCCACGCCCCCACGGCCGAAGCCCACCCTGAGCGTATGGCCAGTTTGCAAGGACATGGCGAGTGGCGACGGTTATTCCCGAAGGCTCGCACTCCACGACAAGGCGAAGTTACCAAGGTCTATCCCTGGACTCCTATTCTGTATAGCGACAATTTCGACGCCCACCTAGCCAGGGTAACAGCGCTTTTACAAGATCGGCCGTCGCCAAAGGGAATCTTATTGAACGATTTGCAGGCGGCACCTTCAGCATGTGGCTGCGGGAATTTGGTCTGCCGCTGGACCACGGACTACGGACCCATCCAGACCGCCAAACAATTGAACGATGACGCGGCAGCGCTTTTTGTGGCAGCGGTTGCTCGGCAATCACCCAATGTGAAAGTGATTCCGGTGTGGACGAGTGAGTGCGAACTGCACGACAAAGAGACAATGTGTGCCGGCGTAGCATGCTACGAAGGATTGTGTTGGAAGCGGTATGCGGCTCAGCTAGCTCCGCTGACACGGAAGAGCGATCAATTGGGGGTGCTGTGCCTTTATAAAGAATTCGGCCAAGACACGCCGTATTGGAGCGTCGAGGCTGGTTGGGTCGAACATGCGCTTCGCACCTTCGAAAAGCCGCTGCAAAATGGGCCAAAGGTATCGACGTCTCGTCTGGTCGCTGTCCTTCAGGGCTGGAATGTATCCGACATGGAATTAGAAGCTCAAATCATCCGATCCGAATCTGCCGGCGTGGGGAACATCGTCGTCGCGGAGACGCGAATAGAACAGGGTTGGGAACCCCGTGTGGTTTCGCTGGACCCGAAGGGTAAGCGTTAGTGTTGGAACAATAATGTCCTCACCAACTCTGCCCCACCCGAGCACTGCTTGAATCGCAAGTTGAGCTTTTCCCCAGAGCTCGTCGAGGGTTTCACGAACAATCGCCGTCGCGCAATGAGTGACAAAAAAGCAATCCACGGACATCGCTCGTTACGTTGACGCCTCTTTCGCGGAAACGCCTGCCCCAAGGATGCCGTGAATTGCTTACTTATTACATCGAATTGCTCGGGCAAATCCGCGGACGATTCTCAAAATAAAATGGAAAATCCATCATGCGAATAGCTACCTGCGGGTTTGTAGTCCTTCTTTTGCTGACGTTTAGCACGATCCGCAGTGTCGCTGGCAAGCCGAGCCCGAACGTGGATTCTGTCCGCCAGCGGTTGGATTCTGGGGAGGTGACGCGGGTCGTCTGCTTCGGTGATAGCATCACCGGCGCCTATTATCACACCGGTGGCCAACGCGCCTGGTGCGACATGCTGAAGATCTCGCTGGAGCGGACCTACCCGAAAGCTCGCATCGAGATGGTTAACGCCGGGATCAGCGGCGACACCACAATTCAGGGATTGGACCGCATTCAGCAAGACGTGCTCAGCGTCCAGCCACATTTGGTCGTCGTGATGTTTGGAATGAACGACGTTACTCGACTGCCGCTGGACGAGTTCGCGACCAATTTGAAGGCGATCGCTCACCAATGTCGCGACGTCGGAGCAGCGGTCGTGCTTTGCACGCCCAACTCGGTCCATGAGAATCCTGGCCGACCTATTGGCAAGCTCCGTGAGCTGTCGCAACGCATTCGTCAGCTGGCGAAGGAGCAATCGCTCCCCGTGGCCGACTGCTTCGCCGACTATCTCGAACGGCGCGGGAAGGACGAAACAGCGTGGATGTTGATGATGAGTGACGAGATCCATCCGAATATGCACGGCCATCGTCGCATCGCCGAATTGGTCGCTCAGACCATCTCCGGCCATCGTTTGAGCCTCGACGACGTGCCGCCGCTGGATGACGCGTTACATCACACTTTGGACCGGCTTGAGGCAGGTGAAGCCGTGCATCTGGTGGCCATGTCGCCTTACGACGAGTGGATGCCCGCAGCGATCCGTGATCGTTTTCCGAATGCACAAATCCGCGTGACGAAGTGGCCCACCCAGTCAAAATCCATGAACGACATTAGCCGCTGGGGGGCCGGTATACGCGAACTCAAACCTGACTTAGTCGTACCCGCAGTCCCCGTGACGGCCATGGACCCAGACACCGGTAGCTACATTCGCGACTACGAGTGGGTGCTCAATTGGAGCTTCCCGTTCGCCGGCCGCGCCTGGGACGTAGTGCCGGTATTACCCACGCTCACGTCGTCAGCCGAATTAGGTCAGAAGTCAAATACTGGTTTAGGAAGGCAAATTGTGCTCGGTAAAGATATCCGCTTTCCCGATCGTTCGGTCGGGGATCCGCGGCCGGCGACCGCGATTCTGGCGAGCTGGATCGCCGAACAGGCCCCCGTGTCTTACGACGAGCATCAGGGGCTCGGATACTACCTCGACCGGACCCGCCGCGGCCGGCACGAGGTCCGTTCGCCTCGCGACTGGCAAATTCGCCGTCGGCACATCCTCGACAATCTGGAACGTGTCATGGGCCGAATGCCGGATTCTTCGATGCATTGTGCACTCGATGTCCGAGTGATCGAAGAGTCGCGAAAGGGCAATGTTGTACATCGCAAGCTTAGCTTTCAGAGTGATCCCTTCGACCGCGTGACCGCTTGGCTGCTTTTGCCCACTACTCCCCACAAGCAGAAGCGACCTGCCATCCTCTGTCTTCATCAGACGGTGTGTGAGGGAAAGGATGAGCCCGTTGGCCTTGCCGGTTCCCCGAACATGCACTACGGCCGTGAACTTGCCGAGCAGGGTTTCATCGTGCTCGCTCCCGATTATCCTTCGTTCGGCGATCATGCCTACGAATTCGCACGGCATCCAGAATTTGTGAGTGGCAGTCTCAAGGCAGTTTGGGACAATCGCCGCTCAGTCGATTTGCTCGTCGGGCTGCCCGAGGTAGATCCAGAACGGATCGGGGTGATCGGTCATTCGCTCGGTGGACACAACGCCTTGTTTACAGCGGTTTTCGAACCGAGGTTGAAGGTCGTCGTTTCGAGTTGCGGATTCACTAGTCTACTTAAGGACGACCTGCCGAGTTGGACCGGTCCTCGCTACATGCCGCGGATCGCCACTGATTTTGGAAATGACATCCGCCGAATGCCGTTCGATTTTGCAGAAATCGTGGCCTGCATCGCTCCGCGACCGCTATTGGCCTGTGCCGCCACACGTGACGATGATTTCGACGTCAGCGGAGTTCGCGACGTAATCACTGCTGCGCAACCGATCTACACATTGCTCGGAGGTGCTCGACATTTACAGACTGAGTACCCGGATTCGCCGCATGATTTCCCGAAGGAAACACGGGCGAAAGCTTTTGGGTTCCTCGACCGATATCTGAGGCCCGACGGTGGCACGCGTTGACAAACGCTACCCGGCTAGCTCAGGTGGCGATTGCCCTTTGCATCACCGGAGCTACCGGTTACACGCCACCTCTTAGTACTCATTCCGAGCACCTCGATCTCCCAAACCGGCATCGCCACTAAAGGTCTTCCGCACTGTACGTGCCGAAATCTCGCTTTGCAGTTTTTGAATTGCCTCATCAATCTTTAAAGCACCCAGATCCCCTTCCAGACGATCCCGCACCGCAACCGCCCCGTTTTCCATCTCTCGTTGGCCGACGACGAGCATATAGGGAATCAGGTCCAGTTGAGCCGCTCGAATTTTGGCTCCGATCTTTTCAGGACGATAGTCGCCGCTGGCTCGCAGGCCAACGTCAACCAGTTGCCGTTCGACATCTCGGCCGTATGCTTCGAACTTTTCGCTAACGACCAGCACTCGGACTTGTTCAGGCGCCAACCACAAGGGAAACGCTGCTGAGAAGTGTTCGATTAACACGCCAATGAACCGTTCGAAGGATCCTAACGGAGCCCGATGGATCATCACCGGGCGATGCGGGCGATTATCAGGCCCTACGAACTCCAAAGCAAATCGCTCGGGACTTGGCAGGTTGTAATCCAGTTGAACGGTACCCAATTGCCATTCCCGACCGATGCAATCCGTTACGACGAAATCCGCTTTGGGACCATAGAACGCCGCCTCGCCCGGCTCCAACGAAAACTCCATCCCCAAGCCCTTGCACACACG
>JANNPR010000349.1:0-1941 GCA_031400345.1 Planctomycetota bacterium
CATCGAACACCTCCATACGTAAGCCGAGTCCTTCGAGATCCTTGAAACCTCCCGAAAAATCGAGCACGGCATCGGCCGATTGAGGCCCTAGCTCCGCCGGAACCGTGAGGTGAAAATAATCGTTCGTATTCGCCGGGGTGATGGTCAATGCCGGCTGGACAAAGTGCACAATCTCGCCCAGGTCGCGAGCGGTTGCCAAGGAGTCGTTAACGGGAATTGTCGGCGGCCGGCCAAAGATGACAAAAAACTCGCTGCGATCCACAACCCCAAGGTCGAGTACGCCATCGTCGTTGAAATCGCGAACTTCCAGGTCCAGCGGCTGCTCGGCCACGGCGATCCGCTGCGGTGAACCAAACCCGTTGAAGGAGCCGTCTTCGTTTGACAGGCCTGGCAACACCACGATCTCAGGCCGGCCAACATTGGGCGTCAGGTCAAGTGAGACACCACTATTTGCCACCACCAAATCGAGCCTGCCATCCGGAGGACCTAGTGACGGGGCTCCGTCTGTATTGGTAGGCTCGCTTCCCCAATCGACCAGTTTGACGGCAATGGGACCTTCGCCAGAGAAATACGTCTCCGGAACGCCAAAACTTGCCCCGCCTTCGCCCTGAAGCATTACGATCCCGTCCGCGCTGCTGAGCGAGGTGGCGAGAATGTCGAGGTTGTCGTCGCCATTGACATCGGCCACGATTAGTTCTGTCGCCTGTCGGCTTCCGCTGAAATGTCGGAAAAAGTGGAAACCGCCACTGCCGTCTCCCTTCAGGATATCGATTCCATCGCTGATTCCGCCCCCAGCGACCAGATCGACGATGCCGTCTCCGTCCAAGTCGGCAAGTGAGAGCACTGCGAAAAATCGGATGTTCGGTAGCTGTTGAATTCGCTGGGGCGCAAAGCTGCCGTCTCCCCGGCCGAGCAAAACGGCGAGGTTACTGGGAATCAATTCAAGCGTCGAATCCACGACGAGCAAGTCGAGATTGCCATCGTTATTCACATCGGCAGATGCCAGTCCAATAGGGAAAGCGGTAGCGTCCAAGCGCCGCTGTGGGTCGAATGTACCGTCTCCGCGGCCCATGAGGATTGACACATCGGAAGAGTCATAGTTCGTGACTGCGAGGTCCTGAGCACCGTCGCGATTAAAGTCTGCTGCGAGAATATCTCGACGATACGACCCAAGGTTTACTCCCTCGCTGACTCGAATTGGAGTGTGAAAAGCACCGATGCCAAACTGACGGGGAGCGAGAAAGACGCCGTCCCCGCCCGCGAGCAACAGGCTCACGGTATTGGACGCCGCGTTGGCGATAGCGACGTCCGACTTGCCGTCGCCGTTGAAGTCGGCCACGGCTTCCTGGGATGGCTGTAGTCCGGCTTGGGAATGCAGAGTGTCGAGGCCGACGGCGTTGAATTGATCGTGGTTCACTAACTCCAACCGGTATGGCAGCAGCTCACCGCCTCGACTGGCAACTTGTACCAGCACCTTCTTTCCTTGGATCACGGGTAGGAATGTCTCCGCCGCGCCCTCAGGGCTCGTCGCTAGATTGGCAAGGCTCTGGGCATCGAGTATTTCCACGCTCACGTCATGCTCGCTGCCGACGAGCACGACGACCCGGGCCTCGATTGCGCCCGTCGCCGCTGCTGTCACCAAATAGTTCGCCGTATCGTTCGCTGAAAGATCGCCCTCCACCGCGCGGTAAACCACCGTGCCAAGGTCCGCGGTCAAGGATTGAATCGTCACGGAGTACTCTATTGCATCGGCGGCGACGGGCGCATCGACGGCAACGGGTTGCGTAAGGCGAACGAGAAAGTTTTCGCCCGCGAAAGCGGAAGTATCTACCTGAATCAGGTTCCTATTGTAATAGGCGTCGAACAACGAACTTCTGACCGCGCAACTTCGCGGGTTTTTATATTGCGGCATCATCCCATTGAAGCCTGAAGCGCAAGAGA
>JANNPR010000265.1:0-3683 GCA_031400345.1 Planctomycetota bacterium
GGGTTGTGGTTGTACATCTCCCGGCGGCCGGCGGGTTTGGCGCTAGAAAAACATCGAGCGGCGCCGGCCGATTAGCACCGACGCTTAGCTACCGTGGGATGGGCACTCCTGCCCGTCTTCCTGTCAGCGGTTGCGACGGGCAAGAGTGCCCATCGTACCTACATCGTTCTCTTGGGAATCACCAGCGGCGTGCCACAGACTGGACAGGGGACGGTTTTTCCTGCCAATTCTTCGATCGCAGCGAATCGTTGACCACAGCGGCAGGCGACTTCAAGTGGTTTCGGTTTGGGGATTGTCATCAGAGCTCGACAACGTGTGCAGATGACATTTCGGCCCAGTACCTTGTCAGATGCGGCGTAACGTTGTCCGCACTTACAGACTAATTCGACTTTTGAAGTGGCGGGAATGGAGATGGACGAGTTGCAAGACGGACAAGGTGTTGTTCGTCCTGCCATGTTCGGTTCTGCGGCGAACAGTGCACCACAGGGGCAACCCACCACGATTGGGTACGTTGGTTTGCGTCGCGTCTTTTCTTTTTCTGGGGCGACTGGCATGGCAGGAAGCGGATTGGCCGTGCGGCGAGTATCCGGTGCGGCAAGGCGTTGGGTATACTCTGCGTCGCTGATCATCAACTTACGCTGGGTACTCGCTTCGGAACTTTTTTCCAAATCATCGTCGGGCGCCAGGTCCAAGTTAAATTGCTCGGGTGCGTCCGATTTAGAAGGCGGGGTATCAGGTCGTGACGGGTACGATGCGGGCAGCGGCCCCAGTTTTTCTCGGCACCCCTTCAGCGCATCGATAACTTCTGTCATCGTTTGGTATCGCTGATTTGGCTGCTTGGCGACCATCTTTTGATAGATCGACTCGAGTTCCGCTGGAAATGATTTGTCGCGTCGAGCTAAACTCGGCACGGGTTGTTCGCGGTGTGCCAGCAACTTTTTCAACATCGTATCGGCTGGGAAAAGGAATTCTCCCGTCAACAAGTAATGCAGCGTACAGCCCAACGAGTAGATATCGGATCGGGCATCCGCTTGGCGCGTATCCTCCGCCTGTTCCGGCGACATGAAATCAATGGTGCCGATGATTTCGCCCATTTGGGTAAGTGGCCCATCGGCATCGTCATCGCCGCCAGGTTCCTCCAGACGAGCCAGACCCATATCCAGGATCTTGATGATGTTATTTACATCGAGCAGCAAATTGCCGGGTTTGATGTCTCGGTGGACGACCCCATGTTGATGAGCGTATTCGAGACCTTCGGCGACCTGCAAAACCCAGTAGGCGGCTTCCGCGGCTGGAATGGGCCCACGGTGCTTAACGACCCAGTGGAGATCGTGTCCCTCCACGAACTCCATTACCAGATAATGCACCCCGCTCTCCACATTTGCGTCATGTGCGGTGACAATATTGGGGTGGTTGAGTTTGGCGGCCGCTTCAACTTCACGCTGGAAGCGCCGTAGCGAGTCACCCAACTTTACTTTAGAAGCGGGCAGCACCTTTAATGCTACGATTCGCTTCATGCGTCGGTGCTGGGCTTTAAATACTTGCCCCATCCCGCCCACGCCAATGCGGTCCAAAATGATATAGCTGCCGACAGTCAGCCCTTTCGAGGCGCCATGATACAGAGCGCGGGCCTGAAATGGCGTAAGTCTATGCTGTTTCACCAGCTCGCGCGCCAGATTTCGTACATCGGGCTGCGGCTTATTCGCAGCACAAGATTGGCGAAGCTCCGTGACCTCCCCTTCCGAAAGGATGCCGCTGCTCGCAAGCGAATTGAGAAATGTTTGCAAATCAACAGGCATCGGAGACTCCGGCGACTCGTGGCCCCATTATAACAGCCAAAGGCGAAAGCACGAGTTGACCAAACCCTAACACAGCGGTGCGTGCCTGCACAGTTAGCCGAAACGCATGCGGCGTAGAGGAAACCCAATTCCCGGGGCTGCCGGTACTATCGTTTAATAGGTTTTCGACCACCTTCATTCACTTGTTCACCGTTTTCGGGCGATTTCTGCGCCGCCCCGCCCGCTTCCCGATTTTCCGACGGGCTCTTATAATCCGCGACTTGAACGGTTGATTTTACGCGAAGGCATCGGGGACTATGAAAATTCACGAATTCCAAGGCAAGAAAATATTTGGTGACGCCGGTGTTGCCGTCTTGCGTAACGTCGTTGCATCAACGCCCGATGATGCGGCTAAGGCGTTCGACAAACTGGCCGTTCCGATCGCCATTGTCAAGGCCCAGATTCATGCCGGTGGACGAGGCAAAGGAACCATTCTGGATAACCCAAAACAGCGGGGCGTCCAATTGGTCCGAAGCTCGAAGGACGCTCGCGAGGTCGCCCAAAACCTTTTGGGGAAAAAGCTGGTCACCATTCAAACCGGATCGCCCGGACAAACCGTCCGGCAAGTGCTTGTCGAAGAAGGCTGCGACATTGCCCGCGAATTGTATCTGGGAATCGTTACCGACCGGGCCGCCGCCCGGCCAGTTCTCATGGTGTCCAATGAAGGTGGGGTCGATATCGAAAGAGTGGCGGCCGAGACGCCCCATCTTATTCTTAAGGAGTACTTCGATCCGGCTTACGGACTTCATAGTTATCAGGTGCGGAAGCTGTGTACCAAACTGGAATTGACTGGGGCCTCAGTTCGCGGTGCGGACAAGTTCATGAAATCGCTATGTCGTTTGTTCGTAAAGAACGATTGTAGTTTAGTCGAAGTCAATCCCTTGGTGGTGACGAAGGCCGGTGAACTTGTGGCGCTAGACGCCAAAGTGACTTTCGATGACAACGCTCTGTTTCGGCATCCGGAGCTTGCCGAGTTACGAGACATGTCAGAAGAAGAACCCGCCGAAGTGCGTGCGGCGAAGGCCGGCCTGAGTTATGTCAAGCTTGACGGTCAGATCGGTTGCTTAGTGAATGGCGCAGGACTGGCCATGGCCACGATGGACATTATCAAACTACACGGTGGAGAGCCCGCAAATTTCCTCGACGTCGGTGGTGGCGCCAACACGGAGCAGGTTACCGAAGCGTTTCGCATTCTGTTGGATGACAAGAACGTCAAAGGTGTACTCGTCAATATTTTCGGTGGCATCATGCGGTGCACGACCATCGCGACCGCTCTTGTCGAAGCTTACAAGTCGGTCGGGTTCAATGTTCCTCTCGTTGTTCGCTTGGAAGGCACCGAAGTCGAACAGGGACGAAAGATTCTGAAAGACAGCGGAGTGAACATTATTGCCGCAGAGGGGCTTACGGACGCTGCCAAGAAAATAGTCGCGGCCGTTGGTGGTAAGGCGGCCGTTTCAGGTAAATAGCGAGCACGTGATACTGGCGATAGTAGATCGCACGATCCCCCATACATGCACAAAATGTTACCCCTTAACGCACTCGGCCAAGACACATGAGCATTCTCGTCAACAAAGACACGCGAGTTATCTGTCAGGGCATCACTGGCAAAGTTGGTGAATTTCACACCAAGGGGTGCCTGGAGTACGGCACTAAAATAGTTGGCGGTGTCACACCGGGTAAGGCTGGCGAGACCGTACAGGGACTACCCGTATTCGACACAGTCGAACAGGCGGTTCATAAAACCGGTGCAAACGCCACGATGATTTTTGTTCCTCCAGCCTTCACTGCGGATGCGATTCTAGAAGCGATCGATGCGGGGATTGAGGTGATCGTGGCAGTCACCGA
>JANNPR010000389.1:0-2509 GCA_031400345.1 Planctomycetota bacterium
GCCCTCAGCCAGTCGCCAACAGCAACCTGTGCGAACTGGCGGGACTCGACGCATAGTAAAAGTGGGCAGTCGGCAGTCCGCAGAGGGAATAAAAAGGGTGAGTTATGGGAGTAAAGTAGTTACAAGAACATAGTGTAATGGCGACGAGTAATGGATTTAGTCTTTACTGCCGACTGCCGACTGCCGACTGCCGACTGCCGACTGCCGACTGCCCGCTACTACCGACTGCCCGCTACCCACTAATGTAGATCCGCGTTCGTCAAGAATCGCTCAATCCGGTCGGCGTACCGAGCGATTGATAACACGCTAGCGCGAACTTCCTCTGGATTGCAACTCGCCTTGGGATAGGCATTGGTCATCACGAAATGCGGCTGGCCATTTACCGATTCAATGGCGATTGAGCCATGAGCCAAAGCGGCGTTCATCTCCAACGCCCGACGATAATAGGTTTCT
This sequence comes from Planctomycetota bacterium, assembly GCA_031400345.1. Lineage (GTDB taxonomy): Bacteria > Planctomycetota > Planctomycetia > Pirellulales > Pirellulaceae > JANNPR01. The sequence goes on from JANNPR010000389.1 coordinate 454, forward strand.
TTTGCCGGCCCACAGACACTGTAAATTCTCACGACTCGCTCGGAAACCGTAGCATCTTCGCTACTCTCCACGAAAACGGTTTGAGTCCTTTCGTAAGGTAAATGGACAAGCACATGGAATCGGCCGGATTGAAAACTAATTTCGGTAGGCGTATCAACCAACGACTCGTGTACCAGGCTGCTTAAGCTTCGCAGGCTACCGTAAGCGGCGGATAGATCGTGGTGCAGCTCGCCTGCATCCGTGTACCGATCCCTTGGATTCTTGCAAACACAACGTGAGATTACCATCGCAACTTCATCCGGAACCTCGGCGCGGGCGATGCGTACATCCGGGGCTGGCTCCGTCTCATGCTGATAGGCGATTTCCGGCAAAGTCCGACCGCGAAACGGTAGTGCTCCGATAAGCAACATGTAGTAAGTCACGCCCATTGCGTAAACATCGCTGCGAGTATCCGCGGGATTCCCCGAAAACAATTCGGGAGACATGAAGTAGGGTGTTCCCGAAAGATTTCGAGGTTGCCCCCCTTCGTCGCGTCGAGCGACTCGCTTTGCCAAACCAAAATCGGCTAGTTTGGCGACTCCACTGGCAGTAACCAAGACATTGGCAGGCTTGATATCGCGATGAATCATGCGGGTGGCGTGTGCCAGCTTTAATGCGGAACTGATATGGACCATGAAGCGAGTGGCTTCCGTGACATCCAGTTTGCGCGCTTTTTCGACTAGATTTGCTAATGACCGTCCAACGATGTATTCCATTTCTATGAAATGCATACCTGAATCGAAACCCACATTGTGAATTGTCACCACGTGTGGATGAACTAAGGACGCTGCCGTACGCGCTTCCGAGAGGAACATTTCAACGTAGGAAGGATTCTTTTCGACAAGTTCGCCGTTCAGAATCTTGATGGCGCAAGGCCGTTCCAATGTGATGTGCCGGGACTTGTAAACTCGCCCCATTCCACCCTGCCCTAGCACCGATTCGAGCTCATAGTTGGCCAAGCGAGTCCCGATTAAGCGATCGGGTTGCTCGGGCTTTGAAGTACGTGTAACGCCACGTACATGAACTTCGGAAAAGTCGAGTGTCGATGCATCTAGCGTCTCCGAGTTTGTCTGTCCGCAATGAGGACAGTTGAATTGTCCGTCCTCAGTCTCAAACCGTTGATTGCAACCTGGACAGAAAAAAATCTGCACGTTCATGGAGAGCCCGAAGTCAAACTTGACGGGTGCGCCGAAACCGCCGAAAAGCACGCATCGTGTGTCGTTAGCAAAATCAGTTCCTTAATTGTCCATCGTCGAGTTCTAATCGCCGCTGCATTAGTCCGGCTAATTCTAAACTGTGTGTGACGACAACCAAAATGGTTTGTTCCTGGCGTTGAAGGTCCAGCATTAGCTGACCGACTGCCTGAGCATTTGTGCGATCTAGGCTGCCAGTCGGTTCGTCCGCCAGCAGCAGCAGCGGGCTATTAATTAGCGATCGAGCTACGGCTGCCCGTTGTCGCTCGCCGCCGGATAATTCGGCCGGTCGATGCTCCAGACGCTTTGATAAGCCGACCTTGTCTAACAACTGGCCTGCTCGTGCTACTAACTCGGCCGTTGGACGACCGCGCGCGAGAGTCGGAATAAGCACGTTTTCTAAAACCGATAATTGGGGCAACAAAAAGTGCTCTTGAAAAATAAATCCAATATGGCGATTGCGATATCGGGCAAGTTGAGTCGCGTCTAGCAAATAGGGATTTTCTCGCCCGAGCACAACGGTTCCCGATGTCGGAGGGTCAAGTCCACCCAGGATATGTAGTAAGGTACTCTTTCCCGAACCGCTTGGCCCCAAGATCGCCACGTTTTGCCCGGAGGACAGCTGGATAGACACATCGCGGAGAACTTCCAGCGGCTCGGTTCGAGTTGGATACGACTTCGAAACATGCTCTGCGGTGAGATCACTCATGGATTGTGCAAAACTCAAAGCTTCTATAGTTCGACGTTGATAGGGAATTATTGGACTTTACATACTAGCCGACCCGCTGTAGTAGGCACACTCCGTGTGCCGTAACGGTAAACGG
>JANNPR010000397.1:0-2193 GCA_031400345.1 Planctomycetota bacterium
CCACTTCCCACTTCCCACTTCCCACTTCCCACTTCCCACTGCCGACTGCCGACTGTTCACTGCCGACTGTTCACCGCCGACTGCCGACTTCTGCGTACTACGCAATTACCTCTTTGATAACATGTCCGTGCACATCGGTGAGTCGACGATCGATACCGTTATGCCGAACCGTGAGCCGGGTATGATCGATCCCCAGCAAGTGTAAGATCGTCGCGTGAATATCATAAACTTCGGTGGGGTTTTCGCGATCCAGGGGCTTATAACCCCATTCGTCGCTTAATCCGTGAGTAACGCCGCCACGAATTCCGCCACCGCAAAGCCAGTTGGTAAATACATAGGGATTGTGGTCGCGTCCCTTGCCTCCTTGCGACGACGGCATCCGCCCGAATTCAGTGGTCCATAGGACGATAGTATCTTCCAGTAACCCTCGCTGCCTCAGATCTTTGATCAGCGCCGCGGCCCCCCGAGCCATGCCACTTGCAAGGGGCCCATGATCGCGTTCGATGTCTTCGTGCGAGTCCCAATTGCGACGCGGAAACCCATTGTCGTTTCCCGACCAAATCTGCACAAAGCGAACTCCTCGTTCCAATAGACGCCGGGCAATCAAACATTTTCGCGCAAAGTAATCGGTTTCTTCAAGAGGGTTTATATCCTTCTGAAACTCCGCGACACCGTGGTCCAGGCCGTACATTTTCAAAACTGATTGAGGTTCGTTGGAGAGGTCGAGCGCCTCGGGAGCAGCCAACTGCATTCGTGCCGCCAATTCGTAACTGCGGATACGAGCATCCAGGCGCTCGTCCCCTTCGCGTCCTGTGGCATGAATGCGGTTGAGCTGATTAATGGTCTGAATGCTCGCCGCTTCACTGGCCCGGGAGACATAGTCCGCCTGACGTCCTGGAAACAAGTCGGCAATTGGCGTTTCGCGACCGGGATAGATCATCGTGCCTTGATGTTGAGACGGCAAAAACGCGCTATCCCAATTCTTCGTGCCATTCGACGCGAATCCGCGATGGTCTGGCAACACGACGAAGGTGGGCAAGTTTTCATTCAGCGTTCCGAGTCCATAACTGACCCAGCAACCCATCCCGGGAAAGCCGGGGCGATTAAACCCAGTAGACTGCAATAAAGTACCCTGACTATGCACTCCCGTTTTGCCCACAATGTTGTGGATGAAAGCCATTTCATCAGCCACGTCGCCCAATGGCGAAACCACTTCGCTGAGCATCTTGCCGCACTCACCGTATCGACCAAACTCCCAAACGGGCTTCAACCATGGCCCTAGTCCATTTTGGAAGGCCTCAACAGGTTCTCCAAAATCAGACGCCTGGCCGTGGAACTTCACCAGTGCGGGTTTGAAGTCGAACAAGTCAACATGGCTTGCTCCGCCGGCCATGAACAGTTGTATGACTCGCTTGGCCTTGGCTGGCAGAGGTGGTGCTGCGGAAAGAGCCGTAGCACTATCGATCGGCGCGCCTAACAAGCCATCACGGTGCAACATTCCCGTAACGGCTAAAGCGCCGAACCCCTGACCCAACTGAGCCAGAAGTTGCCTTCGAGATGTGACTTGCATTATCTTGCACTCGCTATTAATCCACGAAGACAAACTCGTTTAAATTAAGGATCACTCGGCATGTATTTGCCAAACCGTGCTCTCTCGAATAAGCGACAAGCGTCGCGGTTTCCTCAGTTGTCGGACGACGGCTGAGCGCCAATCGAAAGGCGGTAACAGCTTGAGCGTCCTTTTCTGGGCAGAGCCATTGGACTCGGTCGGCGAAATTCTTAGCCATGCTGATGGTGAGTTGGTTGTTGAGCAGGGTCAGAGCTTGCAAAGGTGTGATCGTTTGGTTCCGCTTATCGACCAGCATCGACGGATCGGCACAGTCCAGAGTTGTCATAAATGGTTGTGTTTGTGAGCGGACAATAAAACGATAAACCGAACGCCGTTGTGCGCGAGGATCATTTGGTTCGTGTAGGTGGTACTCGTAGTGTGGAGAGTGCTCCGGTTTATCGATCACAAAGTCTTGAAAACTGGGACCGCCCATCTGACTTCGCAACTGGCCACTGACATACAGAATGGAGTCGCGAATAGCTTCGGCTTCGAGCCGCCGGCGACTCATTCGGGAATAATAGCGATTTTCCACATCCCGTGGAATTTGCGAATGCGACTCCGTGTCTGCGGTGGGTTGACTGGCT
>JANNPR010000488.1:0-3424 GCA_031400345.1 Planctomycetota bacterium
CCAGCGTCAAGCCATCGCCCCTTGTACTTCGAAGATATCAACCTCGAACGGCACGGCTATACGTATGGCATTTCGCAACCGGCCATATCCGCCGCTCACTTCTTTGGAACCATTCCATTCTTGCCCTACTTGATGGTCGCGGAAAAACATCACGAACCGACCTACACTTTGGGCCACTATCGTCCAGGCAGTTACGCCCCATACATGTGGCACCGGCCTCCCGTCAGCGTTTCCGCTGCTGCGGCGCAAGCCGGCGTCGTCGGCGGACTTATCTACGCGATTCCATGACAAATCTCAGACTGATGATTTCCAGCCGGCCAGACCGGCTCAATCCGACGGATCCATCTTAGAACTAACCTCAATAGCTGACGTGTGCTCCAATCGGGCAAGTCCTTCCTTTACGAACGCGTTGCCCGGAGCGGGTTGACGAGCACGGCTTCCGCTACGGTTTACGACCCAGGCGGCGGCGCAGATGCCAGCGATGATTACAAACAAAGCCAAACCAACATAGGTATTTCGACGACTTGTATCCTGGTGATCTACCACAGGGGACCACGAGATCAAGCGACCGATTAATAATGGCGCCGCTCTATCGGCTCCCGCGGTCTTGTATCGCCACAGTTTCAGGAAGTAGCCGGCAAATTTTACGTTCTCGGCGAGATCCTTACCAAGTGGCATGCCATCGGGAACGTTGGGAATGATGATCACATAGGGATACGGATGTGCGGCTGAGGTAAATAAATCGCCCTGATAAAGGGTCTTCAGTCGGGCGGGGTTGAGGGACTCGTCCGAAGTAGCATCGAACCGAATCAAGCCTCGCAGGCGTCCGCTCAGAAAGACCAATTTGCCGCGGTGCGCATCGGGCTCCGTTACCAAATGGGCCAACGTGATTTCACTTTCTGGTGCTGCGCGTTGCTGTAGATCGTCAGGCTTGGCTCGAGCGGCGAGAGTCACCAAGTGGTAGTAAGCACGGGATGGAATGCGCGCTGTTTTGTCCAGCACACCAGATAACAGTTGCTGATTCACCTCCGTATTCGACGGCTTCGAATCGACCGATTCAGGAGACTCCGCTGGTTCTTGTCGACGTTCCGACAATTCAGGCGGATGGTTCGATAGGAATACACCGCTACCAAGATCGGCAATCGCCTCCGTATGGCTGAGGTTGTTGCCAAATTCCCGGTCTAGTTCCGAGTTACTGGAAGGGTTACGGGAATGCGATCGCATCAAGAACGCCAGAGCAATCGTTAAACCACACATGGAGAATAGCCGGATGAGATACGAGCTTCCACCGATTAGGGGGCGGTTTCTGGCACGACCGAAGCGTGGCATGGTCATACCCTTCCGACAGAAAAACAAGAGGCTAACACCACGGGGTCTTACCCTTCGGTTTCGGCTGGAGAGAAATGAATATTGTGGATGCCCACGTGCGAGATCGCATTGATCGCTTGCATCACATATTGGTATTGCAGGTTTGTATCAGCCTGAATCATCACGTTGTAGTCCTGTGCTGATTCCCCCACGATGTTTTGCAAACTGCTGCGAAACTCGGTCATGCTATTGACCGCGCGATCCCCCAGAATGACACCTCCCTGAGCCAAGCGGCCTTCGCCTTCGGCTTTAAGCCTGACCTGTATCGAGAGCTGCTCATCTAACACGGGCATCGACGATCCCAGCGAGGGAGTAGCAACACTCCCTGAGGACATGGTTGACATCGTCACATCAAACTGCCCTTCGTCCAACACAGGCTTGAAGGTCAGAATAAAGAACACCAACAGCTGAAAAATCATGTCCAGCATAGGTGTCATCTGAATTTCCGGCTTCTGGGCTATGGGGCTTCGCTTTTTGTGAAAACGCATCGTTACATCGACTCCTTGCCCGGATTCGCGCGAAGTGCGAATTTGTAGAATCCAAGATCCTGGCAGGTCTTCACCATCCGCTGGATCCTGCCGTATTCCACTTCCTTATCCGCCCGAATGAGTATGGTGGTCCACAGTTTCGGTGGACTACCAGTCGAGTCGACCTCTTTTCCATTGGCCTTCATGTTTTCAAGCGCGACGGCTGCCTCACGCTGCATGTGTTTGCGGAACAACAGACTGTCGGCGTCGAATTTCTCGCCAAGCAGGCTGACCTGCCCCAATTCGTCGACGTTCAGAACCAGCGGCTCATCAATGTCCGTATCCGACGGTTTTGCCAAATCGGCGATCGGCAGTCGAACTCGTTCGTCCGTGTTCGAGTTGTCGAAATTAATCAACATTAGGAAGAATGTGATGAGCTGAATGACAATGTCAATCATCGGAATCATGTTGATTTCGACGGTGTCATCCCCGCCCGAGCTACCACCGTGCGACATGTCATTTACTCCTTTTACGTCAGGCGCTCGGGGAGCTTGGATGCTTGAACCGCAGCATTAAATTGCTGCTGGTCATGCCGGTTTCGAGCACGAGCCTCGCCGCCTGATTTTTCAATAACATGAAGGCCACCGTTGCCATGATCGCCACAAATAGACCCTCAAATGTATTAAACAATGAGGTCGATATCCCATTGGCGAGTAGGCTGGGCTTGGGCTGTGTTTCGCTCGTGGCAATCACCCGAAACGCGGCAATAATGCCCTCCACGGTGCCCAGTAGTCCCAGCAAAGGAGCGAGTGTGCCAATGATGGCCAGCCAACTGAGCCGGTGATCGATCCGCATGGCTTCATCTTCACCCGTCTCTTGCATGGCTTCGACTGCGTCCTCATAGCCACTGGAAATCCTGCCCAATCCGGCTGCCAGCACTTTACCCAAAAACGAATCATTGGTGCGAACGATTTCGTAAGCCTCTTGATACCGCTTTTCGTTTAGCAACCGATCAAACTCCGAAACCAACTCGGGTGGGATGAGCACCTTGCGCCGCAGTTCCCAGATCATCATGACCGTTAACGCAACCGTAGCGAAAGACATCAAAAACAAAACAACGCCAACCGCCCCGGATGACTCGATCATCCAGGTGAGGTAACTCTTTTCTTTCGTCGGTTCAACCTTAGGGGGTTGGCCAGCAGCAGGTGAGTTGGCCGCTACATCGGCAGCCGGCTCTCCCTTGTTGTCGTCCTGAGCCGACGAAGGAGTCATCCAGCCGGAGAAATAAAGTATGAATAACGACGCAATCAACCACAGCGCTGATCTACGAGGCATCGAGCATATCTCCGAAGCTGGTGCCAGCTTGCGGCTGGCATTTCTGATTTTGCGAACAAACAACAAACAATGTAAATGTCGGCGTTTATCACCACGCATGAGACAAGATGGGCAATGTCGAGCAGCACTCGGGGAATAAACAGAAGGCAAGAAGGGTTACTTTTATGGTAATCAGCCGCCCAACGCTCGCCAGTGGCGCACTTACAGAACCGTACACCGCATTATTTGAATAATTGATACGCGGCGACTGCGAG
>JANNPR010000517.1:0-4679 GCA_031400345.1 Planctomycetota bacterium
TATCCTTGATTCGACTTCATGACATGAGCGCGTTCGAACCCGACAGACCCAGGAGAAAGCTCCCGATTATCGGTTTCCTCTTGCTGATCGTTGTCATTGGCCTTCTGGGCGGTGCGTATTACCTCGCGCCACGCTTCGAACGGAGCTCGCCGCAGATCATGCTCCCGGACTCCGCCGTGCTGGGCCTCTCCGCCGTGGAGATCGTTATCGGCGACGCAGGCGCCGGATTGACCGATGAAGTCCTCCCGTTGAAAGGGCAAGAGTTTCGCCAGGGCAGCGCGTCGAGTCTCCAAATCGCTCGCCAAGATCATTTCCCGCATGGCCGCGATGCGATCTTCCTGAAAGAACATATGTTCGGTGCGACACAGACCAATCCCTTCGGCGCCGAAGTCACGTGCTCTTTTAGCGTCTTCGGGAGTATCTGCGTTGGTGCGTATCTTGAGCCGGCGGTACTTGTCCGCCCAACCCATCACCGTCGCAAAATCGGCTGAGAGTTTCGGCGTTTGGGTCGCCACCGCACCTGCCATGACTTCACCGGTTGAGCCATCGATCGAAATCGTATCGTCCGCTCCATAACTCTTACCGTTCACCGTGATTTTTCGCCCCTTTTCATCGATGAAAATTTCACCGGCGCCCGCCACGCAACAACGACCCCATCCCCGGGCGACCACCGCCGCGTGGCTGGTCATCCCGCCGGTGCTAGTGAGAATTCCAGCCGCACTGTGCATGCCGTCGATGTCTTCAGGGCTGGTCTCCTTGCGGACCAGCAACACCGTTTCACCTCCATGCGTACGCTCCACAGCCTCTTCGGCTGTAAAGGCCATTTTTCCCACCGATGCGCCGGGGGACGCGGGAAGGCCCCGAGTAAGAATCGTCGCCTTTTTCTTAGCCGCTGGGTCAAAACTGGGAAGCAATAACTGAGTTAAATCGCCCGCAGGAATGCGCCGTAATGCCACTTTCTCGTCGATCAACTTTTCTTTTACCATGTCACAAGCGATTCGTACCGCGGCAGCACCCGTTCGCTTGCCCGTCCGCGTTTGCAGCATGAACAGCGTTTTTCGTTCGATGGTAAATTCAATATCCTGCATCTCGTGAAAGTGATTCTCCAGAATCTTTTTCACTTCCAGCAGTTGTTGATGAACCTTTTTGTTCCATTTGGGCATTTGGTCCACGGGCTGCGGAGTACGAATGCCGGCCACCACGTCCTCTCCCTGGGCATTGACTAGGAATTCGCCGTAAAACTTATTCTCGCCGGTTGACGGATTGCGAGTGAACGCGACGCCGGTACCAGAATCGTCGCCCATGTTGCCATACACCATCGATTGAACGTTCACCGCTGTTCCGAGCAACCCACGAATGTTTTCCACTTCACGGTAGCGAACGGCCCGGTGAGTCATCCAACTCTTAAAAACCGCCTCAATGGCAAGCTGCAGTTGAGTAACAGGATCTTGAGGAAAGTCGTCTCCCACATGCTTGCGGTAAACTTGTTTGTAGGCTTCGCAGAGGAGTATCATGCCCTCCGTCGGTACTTGCGTGTCCTCCGTGACTTTGTATTTCTTTTTGATTTTGTCGAACTCGGATTCGAAATGTTCGTGGCCGACGTCCATCACTACGTCACCGAACATATTGATTAACCGGCGGTACGCATCGTAGGCAAACCGCTCGTTCTTCGTGGCAGCCGCCAGTCCGACGACTGACTTATCTGTCAGGCCCAGATTTAGAATCGTATTCATCATGCCAGGCATGGACATCGCCGCACCACTGCGAACCGAAACCAACAAAGGGTTGCTGTCCTCACCAAACTTCTTACCCAGCTCGGCTTCCAAAGTTTTAATGTTATTGCTGACTTCTTCCATCATTCCCTTAGGCAACTTGCCTCCACCAGAGTAGTACTTTGCGCAAACCTCGGTCGTAATCGTGAAACCGGGTGGAACGGGTAACCCAATGGCCGTCATTTCGGCTAGATTCGTTCCTTTTCCGCCCAGAATGTCTTTGCCAACACCCCGGCCATCCGTCCGCGTCTTGCCGAAGTAGTAGATCATCCTGCTCGTAGGAGACGTCGAAGCTTTTTTAGCCATATTGCTGCAACCCTGTCGTACCCTAAGTCTTCACAAAACATCAAAACTCGTACTTTGCGACCAACAAGTCCCGCTTGCCGGGCGGGATCACCGTTCTCGTACGGTATCCACACGGGAGTAATACTGCGGTCCCGAACCGATGCGTGCCTCGTAACGTTCGCACGCACCGCAGGCGGCACCTACAAACGGGCAGAGTCTAACAGCGAGAAATTTGAGCGTCAAGGAAGGGGAAACTGCTCGAAATTGCTGTTTTCCTGCGAAAAGAACCGAAAGCGGCCGACACCAACTTGCCCACATCGCGGTTCATTGAAGCCGGAATCGCCAGCGAAGACGTTACCGCGTTTTCCTTACTGCCGCTTCAGGCCACAATGATCCGGACTAGGCAATCACCGCGAGAATGTCTTCTGAGCTCAAAATCAAGAGCTCATCGCCGTCCACGGTTACCTCAGTGCCCGCGTAACTATGAAACAAGACTCGGTCACCCTCGTTTACCTCGTGCTCCACCCGCGCGCCGCTGGGCAAAAGTTTTCCGTCCCCAATGGACAGAACACGCCCTTGTTTGGGCTTTTCTTTGGCATTGTCTGGTAACACGATTCCGCCAGCTGTTTTTTCTTCCGGCTCCATGCGCTTAATAACTATTTTGTCGCCGATCGGAACAACCCGCATGGCCAACCCCTGTTAAGAGATGCGGCTGCGAAATACTCGGGTTACTTCCTGAATAGTCGCCGCTCTTGATTAGGCCGAGATTGTCGCATGTGGATTTCGTGCAAGCAAGCATTCCAGGATGAACGATGCCGTAAGCCACTTCATCTCTGCTTCGCTCGATCAACTTGCGACCCCAAAACAGTTGCGTCGAGTAAATCTGGGTCGTCTTGAGAGTGTGGGGGTCGGAATGTGAGACTGTGTCTGACATTCTATGTTCCAATGTTTGAACTTTCGGAAGCATTGTGCCGATTATCGAAGTCGGGAAATCGCCCGTCTGGTTCGGTGAAGTGGTGGAACAAGTCGGTACTAAATATGGCAAAGTCCTCGCCAAAACAGCCCGCAGTGGGTGAATCAAAATCGGTGACTCGGATTGACCCACCTCATCCGATGCCCAATGTTCTATCCGCAGGCGGGGTCGAAGCCTCGATTTCGCCGGCTTTGCCCGACCCTCAGGTCGTCCTGGCAGCGGCCGGACAGAGCCAGGAAACAGCGGACGAGCAATTGCGGATGCACGCCAGTCAGTTGGTTTCGCACCTGCGGGATCGGCAACGCGACGTGGACCGGCGCGAGTCCTTGCTACACGCACAGCTGGCCCAACAAGAAAACGAACTCCGATCACATCGATTATGGATGCGTGAGCGCGAGGCCGACGTTTCAGACCGGGAACGCGACCTGCGCCGCCAAATAAACGAACTGGAACAACGTATCGCGGGACTTTCGACGGTAGAATTAAGCGCCGATCAGTGCATCCAAGACCGCGAGCAAAAAATTGCTGAGCGTGAGACCGACTTGGCAAAACGACAGTTTCAGTTGGACGAGCGGGAACGGCGAGTCACCTCCGAAGTCACAGCTCTGCATACGGCCGAACAGCGGTTCGCCGAAGAACACCGGCAGTTTGCTCACCAGGTCCGTGCAGAGAAGCAGAAGCTGCAGTTTCTTCAAGAATCCCTCTGGCAAACTCATCGTCGTCTCTTAGTAAATGTGGAACGTCACCGCGAATCGCTGGAACAGAAAGAGCGGCGTTTAGCGAAAGTACAACCCATCGAACGGGTTGCTGGTGAAAGCCTCGACGAGCAATTGAAGGGAAAGCGACAGCAGCGGGAAACGCAGGATCTGGAGGCTCGTTTAGCTCGCCGTGAAAAGCAACTGGATGTGCAATTCGCCGAGTTTGAACAAGAGCGGCGGAGCTTGGAACGGGAACAAGTCGAAACCCGTGAGGAATTGGAACGCGAGCGACAAGGACTCAGCGTCGACCGGCGTCAGTTCCGTGAAGAACTCGCACAGGGGACGGCGCGACTCGAACAGCGATCGGAGAGCATCGAAAAACAGCGAATCGTCTTAGAGCAGCTTCACGACGAGTGTACGACTCGCCACAGAGAAGCTCTGGAACTTCGATTAGCGGCAGAGCAGGCTTGGGCTGACATTTGCGGCAAAGCGTCACCGGCATCCGTCACGCAAACAATGGCTGGTATACGCAGGCAGTTGGCGGAAGAGTTCCGTGATTCCATGCGATCCATCACGGAAAAGAAGCAGGAGGTTTGTCAGCTAGCCGAGGGACTTGAAAAACGTCGCGGAGAGTTGCAAGCCCGGCAAGCCGACCTCCAAGATTGGCTGGCACAACGCCAACAGTATATTGAAGCTCAGGCGGCTCAGCTCCACAGTCGCGAGCAGGAACTCGATCGCCAGGATAGCGAATTTGCAAAGGCCTCCAAGCAATGGGCCCAAGAGCGACGCCAGCTACAGCGCGAAATCCGTGAACTTCAATCTTCGCAACGACGACAATTGGCGGCGGCGTAGCGTGTAGGTGTAGCGTGTAGGTGCAGGTGATTGTAAAGACTTTGGGTGCCACTGGCAGCCGCCGGAGTTGACATTGACGTTCAAAGACGGTTGTTCGGC
>JANNPR010000520.1:0-1839 GCA_031400345.1 Planctomycetota bacterium
CCCATCTCCAGCCGGTCCTCGAAACGCGGGCCAATCCGCTGCCATTATGGATGTGGAATAGGCAAAAACGCTGGCAAAATAGAGTGATACTCGAAAGCACATGGATCTTTACGCTCCAAATTGGTGGTTTGCAGTAGGCACCGCCTGCCGGACGGCACTGGCCTCAACGCCGGACGTTTCCTCGGGCTCTCATCAGGACTGGTCACTACGCGCCGGATTGCGATACAGAATCTCTTGCAACAACTGGGGTGAACCCCGCTCGCCGGCCGGTCGCTCGCGATGCCACTCCGCGTGCGACGGTACATGTTCGTCATGCAATGGCCAGGGATGGTACGGAGAATAGCCCAACGCCTCAATGAGCTTCTGAGAGTTCAAAGTAACATCACCGGCACGAGGCGGTAAAGGGCCCGCCTCAATTCGCATACATCCGATTAAATGCCGGGGATCATAGCCGCCGATTCGATTCACAATCTGAGCGATCTGGTAGAGGCTAAGCCGACGGACACCACCTGCGTGATAGATTCCGCACAAGTCGCGACCAAGCAAATCCTCCCACAAACGGTTCATGCAATCGGTATAAGTGGGAGTGCGAATTTCGTCGAAATAAAGCGTCGCGGGCATGGACTTCTTGAATCGAGATTGAATCCAATCGATAGCGCCCGCGTGGCCATTCAGACTTACGCCCATCGGCAGCGAGATGCGCGTGATGCATGCGTCGTCTTTGCGTGACAGGATCAGAAGTTCCGCGGCGGCCATGGTCTTGCCATACACGGTAACCGGATCCGTCGGATCGTCCTCGCAGTACGGGCCTCCTGTCGTTCCCGAAAACACCAGATCGATCGACATATGCACTAATCGAATGTCGCGTTCGCCGATGACATCGATGAGAGTCGCAGGGCTTTCGACGTTTAACTTCCAAGCCATTCCGGGATCCAGCTCGCAGGAACGCAATTTACATGAGCCTTCCCCGTTGAGAACGGCTGCGAACTGGAACTGATCAAACAGCCGACGCAACGCATCCCGATCCGTCATGTCGCAGTCCAAAATGCCCTCGCCTGAGAAAGGCCAGCCATCCGGACGTCGCAGGCCAATCACCTGTCCCGGATGTTTGCGACGAAAGTACTGAAACGCGTTGTAACCAGCCACGCCGGCAACACCCGTGACCAGCAACGGCAGGAATGGCTGTCCAGTGTGCGGAGTAAACTGAATCATCGGCAGCCGAAATTGCCAATCATGTCGTCAAACTCCATACCACGAGCTTGCCATTGCCCACTGCAACGAGTGTTTCCGATGAGTCAACATTTACGACGTCGTGGACGTGCATCGGCGCCTTGTCCTGCTTGAGCACTTTCCCACTGGCCGGGTCAATGAACTTGATAAAACCATTTTGGTCACCTCCGACGGCAACGATCCAACGGCCGGTAGGATCGAAGACCAAGCGTTCCACGAGCCCTTTATAGGTGTCGCCGGGGAGTTCCAGGAGCCGCTCGGATTTTTTCCAATCGAAAATTTCGATGCGCGCCAGCGCCTCGAGATGATCGATGTTTCCGATCTGTCCCGTGCCACCGACCACCAGTAAGCGATTATCCGGGGAAAATGCCAACGATCGAATTCCACCAATGGAGTGAATCCGCTGTTTAGGATCCCAGGTATACATTAAGGGTGCGTCAAGTACCCCTGCTTGTTTGCCTGTTGCCACCTCCCAAACGATAATCCTTCCCACTCGGTCGCCAGTGGCGAGGAATTGTCCATCCTTGGTCGCCGTTACGGCGTACAGCATAGACGGAAAGTGCTGTGGCGTTTTCGGTTCGTGGCCACGCAGTTCGTGGACCAGGGCGG
>JANNPR010000536.1:0-4307 GCA_031400345.1 Planctomycetota bacterium
CGCGCAAACTCGATGGCCGCACATTGCATCCCTAGACAGATACCAAAGAAAGGTATTTGTCGTTCACGAGCGAATCGGATGGCATCAATCTTACCTTCGATTCCCCGTTCTCCGAATCCACCGGGAACCAGGATTCCATCAAAGCCACTGAGCAATCGTTCGGGACCTTCTTGCTCCACAGCCTCGCTGTGAATCCGGCCAAAACGAACCTGAGATCGGTGATGTATGCCGGCATGATCTAGCGCTTCATAGATCGACTTGTAGGCATCCACATGTTCCGCGTACTTCCCCACGACGGCGATACTAATTTCGTGCTCGGGATTCCGTAGGCGATGCATCAGTTCGCGCCAGTCGTCGAGCTCCAACGGTTCCGCCGTCAACTGCAGCTTCTTGACAATTATTTCGTCGAGCTTGTTCTCGACCAGGCTGAACGGAACTTCGTAGATCGAAAAATCCTTGTCTTTCTCCTCGATAACCGCCTCGATGGGAACATTGCAGAACAACGCGATCTTTTCCCGGTCGTCGCGACTAATGGAGCGTTCGGTTCGACAGACAAGCACGTCAGGCTGGATACCGATCTGCCGCAGCAGGCCCACCGAATGTTGGGTGGGTTTTGTTTTGAGTTCTCCTGCCGCCTTGAGATACGGAACCAACGTCAAATGGATGTAGAGGCAGTTTTCTTTTCCGACATCCAGAGCAAATTGTCGGATCGCTTCTAAGAAAGGTTGGCTTTCGATATCGCCGACCGTACCACCAATCTCAGTAATCACAACGTCCACGTCGTCGCCAGTGAGCTTCTTCAGAACTCCCTTGATCTCGTTGGTAATATGTGGAATGACTTGGACCGTTTTTCCCAGGAATTCGCCGCGACGCTCTTTCTCGATGACTCGCAGATAAATCTGACCGGTGGTGTAGTTGGCGTCGCGAGTCAAAGGGCTATTGGTGAATCGCTCGTAGTGTCCAAGATCAAGGTCTGTTTCGCTGCCGTCGTCCAATACGTAGACCTCACCATGCTGATAAGGGCTCATCGTACCCGGATCCACATTGATATAGGGATCCAGTTTTTGCATGCGGACACGTAGACCGCGCCGTTCGAGCAACAAACCGATTGAGGCACTTGTCAGACCTTTGCCTAAGGAACTAACAACGCCGCCGGTTACGAAGATATGTTTGGTCATAGAATGGGTTCCATCACAAGATTTGCTCGGCGAGCATCGTACTCACACGTCAGAGCGGCTTTTGCAATACTCGACAATCCGCAATGCGGCACGCTTTTCAGCGCCGACCGCAGACGGATTTTGAGTAGTGCATAAGCCGGTAAACCACCCGGGCAAGCCCGCTTGGCGGTTTCCAGGATCTTAACACTTCGTCGTGCGGCTGACAAAGGCACGATAATCGTCAGGCGTATCGATGCCGATGGTGGGATCATTGACCTGTCCTACCAAAATCTTGTATCCAGCCTGCAGAACTCGAAGTTGTTCCAAATTTTCTACTATTTCTAAATCGCTGCGCGGCAACTCTGCCAGATGCAGCAGAAAATCGCGCCGATATGCATACAAACCGATATGCTGAAAGAAATGAGCAGGCTGATCGGTGAGCAACGAATCTCGCCACTCGCGCGCAAAAGGAATGGGGCTTCGGCTGAAATAAATTGCTCGGCCGTTTACGTCGAACACGACCTTCACGCAGGACGGATCCAGCAGTTGCTCCCGACTCCGAATGGGGTTCGACAAAGTCGACATTACGGCGTCCGGCTGGGACGCTAATAGTGCAATGGCCAAGTCGATGGAAGCACCAGGTATCTCCGGTTCATCCCCTTGCACGTTGCAAAAGACATCGATATCCGGCATCGAACGGGCGACTTCCGCGATTCGATCCAGTCCACTGGGGGCAGTCCGGCTTGTCATTACGACCTGTCCCTTAAATCCGCGAACCGCGGCGGCAATTTCCTCGTGGTCCGCGGCCACCAAAACACCCACCGGTAACCGAGCCCGCGAGGCGGCCTCGTACGTGTGCTGTATTAGGGGCTTGCCAGTTTCATTTAGCAATAACTTGCGAGGCAACCTGGTCGATTCCAGACGAGCAGGTATGACAATTTGGGATCGCAAACCGGGCCTCTTCTCATCCGTATTGTTATCTTTTGGCGTTGGCGTATTTCAGGGGTCGCCCGCGTCAGCGCCGCACCCCCCGGGTTACGGCCACAACGTCCGGTTACGCCAGGCATAAATTGGGCTCTGTGATCACTCGCGACTCTGTACGAAAACGTGTACGCCCTTTTTGTTGGAAGTCACGACGTCCAGCAATTTGTCGCCATTGATGTCCGCCAATTCGAATTGCGTTCCGACTCCACTATCGTGATCGAACTGGTGCCGAATCCACTCGGGGCGTCCGGCCTTGCGCGTTAGTTCGAACCAACACATTACTGCGGCCTCGTCGCCGCCTGGATCTCCCTTGGCATGTGCCCACCAACGTTTTCCAGTGACGAAGTCTTGCAATCCATCCCCATTGATATCGGCCACGCAAACCGCGTGGGTCTGAGAAAACGTCTTGTCGATCTCATGAGTTTTCCAGTTCTCACCAGGAAATTGTTCGTGCCACCAGATGCCGAATGCATGAGGGCTGCTGGAGAGCACGTCGTTATCCCCGTCCCCATCGAAATCGTAGACGTGCATTTGAGCCCCGAGTTTCCCAAAATCGGCCGAATGGAATTTCCATTCGCCTGCCGAATCCGCTGACGCCGGCGACTCCCACCAGCCCTCGCCGCACAGAAAGTCATTTCGTCCATCTTTGTTGACGTCCCCCACGCCCAGTCCGTGCGAGTACTTTTGAGTACCCGGGGCGGACTTAGCCGAAACGGCGGTCAATTTCCAAAGTGCCGTTGGATCGGAACTGGGTGTGGCAAATCCTAGTCGACGATCCGGTCCATCGGGATTCTTTTCGTCGGGACAAAATGCCAGTATCAACTCCCTTTTGCCGTCTCCATTGACGTCCAGATACTGTGGGCTTTCGTTGTTGGTGACGGGCGTGCAGGTGTGCTTTTTCCAGGGACCGGCCTTTCCCTTGGGATTCTCGAACCACCACGTAGGCGTTCCGGGGAAATCGACTACCAGCAGATCCATCCATCCGTCATGGTTAACGTCTTCTGCAAAATTGCAGAATGAGTTGCTGTATCCCACTGGCTGATATTCGGGGGCCGTCTCAGTAATCAACTGCATTTTCCAATCGGGTGCCGCGTACCACACGAAGCCAGCGGCCACATCCAGTTTGCCATCTTTGTTAAAATCTCCAACTGCCACCCCTTCACTTCGAAACTTGCCATCGAGTTGCGTCTTGCGAAAATTAATGCGAGCTTTTTTTGCGGATGCCGATTCGTCACCGAACGCCACGGAAAAAGAAAGCCCTATTAGCATTAGCAGTGCAAGTGCGGAGTAAGCAGTGTTTTTTTTCACGACCTGGGCCTCGATGAAGATGGTTTTAGGTGGGTGGACGATTGTGTGGCAGTATGATAACCGGACGGAAGACAAAACAAAACGTTTCCTACTACTACTACTCCGTCTGCGACAAGATTGTGGAACAGTCGCCCCTCGCAAAAGTTGGGCGGCCAGTGGCACAGCGCGGCATAGCCGCAACCAATGTCACCTCAAAGCGAGCCTTGACCGTAAAGGTAATTGGATGGTGGCTCTGTGCCCTCTGTGCCCTCTGTGGTTTAACATTCCTTGATGTTCGAACGAACCATTGCACGAGAGTCGCAGGCCACGCGGTTTGTTTGAACCAATGCCATGCGACGGGGGGGCAAGTGAACCACAGAGGGCACAGAGGACACAGAGACTACCGCGATTGGCACGGCAATTCTTCCCGCGATCGCCGCTCCGAAAATCCGCGCAAAATAACATCCGTTGCCGAATTAGTAGTACAGTGTCATCGAACCGGCTTTGCCCAGAAATTCGAAATCCGAAGCACGAAACTCAAAAACTCCGCAAGTCATTTATGTACCATCTATTTGGGATTCCTGATTTCGAGTTTGTTTCGTGTTTCGGATTTCGAGTTTCGGATTTTGGGCAAACGCATCGATCCACCATTTTGACATAGCCAGACTACTACTACTTATTCCCTCGCTACCCGAAAACCCAAATTGAGATAGCGCGTTTGAGGGGTATTCCAATTTCGAAACGTCGAGCGAGTATACAGGGCCCAACTATGCCAGGCACCGCCCCGCCGAACTCGTAAATGGCCTTCCGTCGGCCCCTGAGGATCGTCTACCGGGGACTTTGAGTAATAATCATCTGCGTATTTGTCGGCACACCATT
>JANNPR010000566.1:0-3736 GCA_031400345.1 Planctomycetota bacterium
CGCGCAAACCAACCAAAACACCAACGGGTCATCACGTCGACTTAACTTCGAAGTGGATATTGTCCCGATCTTGAATAAATTTGGCTGTAACTCGTCGGGATGTCATGGTAAGGCCGAAGGTCAGAATGGCTTTAAACTTTCCGTTTTCGGTTCAGACCCTGAGTTAGACTATCGGGCGCTAACCATGGAGGGTCGCGGCCGGCGAGTTTTTACCGCGGCTGCAGGGCGCAGCCTCTTATTGCAGAAGGCAAGCGGAGGTGTCCCACATGGTGGGGGAGTTCGCATCGAAACGGGCTCAGCCGAGTATCAGACTTTATACAACTGGATTGTGGCGGGAACACCCTTGGGTTCGCCGGACGATCCGCGGGTCACATCCATCGAGATATCGCCGCGCGAGAAGACTTTGCTGAAAGGAGTGGCATTGCCTTTGCGCGTGTCGGCGCGATGGAGCGACGGTCGAACGTCCGACGTTACCGCCATGGCGAGTTTTCAATCGAATCATGAGTCGCTTGTGCGAGTCACTGACCGCGGCGTTGTGACTGCGGCTGAGCTGCCAGGATCGGCGGCGGTGATGGCTAACTATTTGGGGCATGTTGATTTCTTTCAGGCCTTCGTTCCGCGTGCTGAGATAATCGATCCGTTTCCAACATTGTCAGCCCAAAATTTCGTGGATCGGCTGGTGTATTCCAGGCTGGAAAAGCTCCAGATGCTGCCCTCGCCTCCCGCCGAAGACGCGACTTTCTTGCGGCGAGTTTATTTGGACGTGATCGGTACACTACCTACCGCCGATGAATCGCGCCGGTTTCTTTCCGACCAAGATCCGATGAAGCGAACACGGATTACAACCGAATTGTTCACGCGACCAGAATTTAGCAGCTACTGGGCGATGAAGTGGGCGGACTTACTGCGAGTCGATCGCGAAGTGCTGGGCCACAAAGCGGCGTACGAGATGTATCGCTGGATCCGGGACAGCCTCGCCGCCAATAAACCGCTCGATGCGTTTGCACGCGAGCTTCTAACTGCTGAAGGACCAATCACTGATAATCCTGCCGCTAACCTGTTCCGTGTGGTGAATCAGCCAGGCGAGGCCGCGGCGACGATCTCCCAGTCGTTGCTTGGCGTGCGCATCGCCTGTGCTCAATGTCATCACCATCCGTATGACCGCTGGAGTCAAACAGACTACTTTGGATTTTCTGCTTACTTCGCTCAATTGCAGCGAAAGCAGACTCCCTGGGGCGAGGTGTTATTCGCCGATGGCGACCCCGCGACCTTACATCCACGTACGGCTAAACCTGTTTTTGCCCATGCTTTGGGTGCCCCCTATCCTGACTCGCAACCGAAAGGTGACCGTCGGCGAGAATTGGCCACATGGCTGACCGCCCCAGACAACCCTTTCTTTGCCAGGAATCTCGCCAATCGCATCTGGGCGCATTTTCTGGGAAGAGGCCTGGTGGAGCCCGTCGATGATATGCGTGCCACCAATCCGCCCAGTAATCCAGAGTTGCTGGATGCATTGGCGCAGCACTTCATTGATAGTCGTTTCGACCTACGCTCGCTGATTCGCGAGATCACCTCCTCCAATATTTATCAGCAGTCGACGTTGCCGAACCCAACCAATGTCCATGACGAGCAAAACTACTCACACGCACAATTTAAACGTTTGGATGCGGAGGTGCTTCTGGATGCCGTCTGCCAAGTGACCGGCGTCCCGGAGAACTTCGAGGGTGTCGGCGGAGGCACTCGTGCCATTCAACTTTGGGATAGTCGAGTGGACCACTATTTCCTTGCACTGTTCGGTCGACCGAGCCGAAAGAGTGTTTGTGAGTGCGAGCGAAGTGTGGAACCTAGTGTCGCGCAGGTTTTGCACCTAATGAATTCCGAGCGGGTTCAGCACAAGCTGTCCCATGAGGCCGGGACAGTGGCGCAACTGGTTAACTCGACATTAGACGATTCTCGAGTCGTCGACGAGCTATACCTAACGGTCTTCGGCCGCTTCCCTGCTGCAACCGAACGGCACTCGACCATCGCGTACCTACAAAATTCCACCAATCGTCGGCAGGCGACCGAAGACTTAGCGTGGACCATGTTAAATACTCTGGAGTTTGTTTTTAACCATTAGTTGTAGTAGGCACACTCCGTATGCCGTGACGGCACACTCCGTGTGCCTACTACAACGCGAGGAACGATCGTTCGAAGGGCGTGGGTCGGACTTCCTAGGAGAAACGTCATGCGGCAAAATCGAGCTTTCTGCGATCGCCTTGCTCGCCGCGATCTATTGAAAATCGGAGCGGCTGGTTTATTTGGAAGCGGGCTGTCGCTGGCTAGGTTGCTTCAGGCAGAAGGAGTTACCTCGAATCGTGAAAAAGGCGTTTCCGTAATCATCCTGTTTCTCAAGGGTGGCTTAAGCACGATCGATACATTTGACTTGAAGCCGAACGCGCCTTCGGAAATTCGTGGTGAGTTCCAGCCAATTCCAACCAATGTGCAGGGCATCGAGATTAGCGAACATTTACCGCGCGTCGCGAAACAGCAAGATAAGTTCGCGCTGATTCGCTCGTTTGGTCATCGTAATTCCGACCACGGGCCGGCCGATCACTACATGCTAACGGGTTATCATCCGACTGCGGGCTTCAGTCCCACGATCAGTCCCAATAATCAGCGACCCGCACATGGCGCCGTGATCGCAAGAATCCTCGGCCCACGCGGCACGGTACCTCCTTACGTTTGTTTGCCCCAATTGCACGCCAGTAGCGGTGCAGCATACTTGGGACCGGCGTGTGCTCCCTTGTCGATTACGGCCGATCCTAATTCGCCGGACTTTTCCGTGCCCGATATCCTACCACCGCTCATCCTTGACGCGGGACGTTTGTCGCAACGCCGGGAGCTACTAAAAACGGTCGACCAGTTCCAGAGTTCCGGCGAGGTCGAAGCAAATAAGGACGCGCGTACGGTCAGTGTCTTCCGCCAAAAAGCCTTTGACTTGATGACATCTCCACAGGCGAAACGCGCCTTCGATATCCATAGCGAGCCAGACGAAGTTCGAGACCAGTACGGTCGAACCACACTGGGACAGTCATGCCTCATGGCTCGGAGACTGGTGGAGGCTGGGGTGCGGTGCGTTACCATCGACCACAGCAACTGGGACACCCACGACAATTGTTTTACGATGCTCAAAAACGAACTTCTCCCTGCGCTGGATGCTGGCCTTTCAACGCTATTTCGTGACCTCTCCGACCGCGGTTTACTTGAACGGACGTTGGTCATCGTCACGGGTGAGTTTGGCCGCACTCCACGGATCAACAAGAATGCTGGCCGCGACCATTGGGGGCCCTCATTTACCGTGGCCGTGGGCGGAGGCGGCCTCGCTGGCGGGCGAGTAATCGGTGCCAGCGACGATCGGGCCGAACGCCCGCTTGATCAACCTCATGGCCCGGAGAACCTGGCTGCCACGATGTATCACTTATTGGGGATCGACCCCAGTCAGGAGTTTCACACGCCTGAAGGTCGGCCCGTCAGAGTGGTGAACGACGGACGCATTATCCGCGACCTTTTGTGATTTCTGGCCGCTTGGCTTGCCCGACCCAAACGTCCCGACCCAAACGCCATCCGGCTTGCCGGGGTGGTGTAACGGACTTTGCACTACTTCAGCCTATAAACCAATTCCGTTTGAACCATAGACTTGCTGATTACCCATGAACACCCCTTCCCGCATCGCACTAATCGCCTTTTCAGCGGC
>JANNPR010000568.1:0-8556 GCA_031400345.1 Planctomycetota bacterium
CTGCACGATCGCGTCGTCGGTCTTGAACCGGTAGCCCTGATAGGTCTCGCTGACCTCGGTCTCGAGCGTGCACTCGGCGACGCTCGCGGCAGAGTTTTTTCGCGTCCTTTGGCATGAGTTTTGCGCCACGAATTGAGGCAGTTGTTGAACTACCAAATTTGCAAGGAGGGTGGCGATGTGCGAAGGAATTGCGGATGAGTTGCAGGGGATTGATCTAGGGGACATGCGTTTGAACAAGCGCAGTGTGAAAGTGATCGAAGCGCTGGCGGCCAATCCCGAGGCGAGCATCAACGGGGCCTGTGAGGGATGGGGGGACACGCTCGCCGCATATCGGTTCTTTGACAACAAGGCCGTGACTCCCGAACAGATTCTGGAACCGCATCGCCGGGCCACGCTGCGGCGCATTGGCGTGCTGCCGGTGGTGCTTATCGTACAGGACACGACCGAACTCGACTTTACCGACCACCCGCCGAAGGACGCGCGGTGCCTCAATCGCGAGACGCGGTTCGGGCTGTATCACCATGCCCACTTAGCCGTCACGCCGGACAAGTTGTTGCTTATGTATAAACAACAGACGATGGTCCCACCCTACGGCGTCATTCCCATTGCTTCATCTTCGGTCACGGGTATGCTGTAATTTGGCCTCGGTTCGACTTCAGCAACGTCCCTCCACACCTTTACCGCCAGAATCCCAAATCCTGCCCTGCGTCGTGGGATGACCCGATTTTGACTTCATGCCGAACCAACGTAAAAACCGCTCGATGGCACAACGTATCGTGATCGCCCTTTGCATCCTTGCGGGGGGGCGAGAATGTCTAGCCAACGAGAAACCTCGGCTCGATTTTAGTCGAGACATAAGGCCCATCTTGTCGGACAAATGCTTTCGGTGCCACGGTCCGGATGGCTCCAAGCGGGAAGCGGACTTGAGGCTCGATATCCCCGAAGGTGCCTACGCGGACTTGGGGGTACGCGTGGCCATCAAGCCGAAAGACCCAGGAACCAGTCTCGTCGTTCAGCGGATCCAAAGTACGGACGAATCCGAAAGGATGCCTCCTATAGATAGCGGTCTATCGCTGAACAAATCCGAGATTGATTTGATCGTGCGCTGGATCGAACAAGGTGCGGTGTACGATTCTCACTGGGCATTTCGCCCCATTCAGCAGCCGGCTTTACCGGACGTTCACAATCGGTCCTCGCTGCAAACGTTCATTGATGGTTTCATCCAAGCCAAGCTTGCACAAGTTGGGCTGACTGGATCCTCTGACGCCAGCCGGGAAACTCGCATTCGTCGTTTGTATCTTGATTTGTTAGGCCTACCACCTAGGCCAGAAGAAGTTCGCGCTTTTGTAGACGATGGAAGTCTAGACGCGTTCGAACGATTGACGGATCGTGCCTTGGCGAATCCTCACTACGGCGAACGGTGGGGGCGGCACTGGCTGGACCAAGCCCGATACGCCGATACCAATGGCTACTCGGTCGACTCCGAACGATCGATCTGGCCTTATCGTGAATGGGTAATTGCCGCATGGAATCGAGACGTCTCCTTTGATCAATTCACGATCGAACAACTGGCGGGCGACCTCCTGCCAAACCCGACTCGCGAACAGCTAATCGCCACCGGGTTTCATCGTAATACGCTGATCAACCAAGAAGGAGGAACCGATGCAGAACAGTTCCGAGTCGAAGCAGTGGTTGACCGTATCAACACAACCGGAGCGGTATGGTTAGGACTG
Organism: Planctomycetota bacterium; assembly: GCA_031400345.1. GTDB lineage: Bacteria > Planctomycetota > Planctomycetia > Pirellulales > Pirellulaceae > JANNPR01. The sequence goes on from JANNPR010000568.1 coordinate 1,734, forward strand.
ACGGTGGGCTGCGCTCAATGCCACACTCATAAATATGATCCACTAAGTCATCGTGAGTACTATCAACTGTTCGCGTTCTTCAACAGCGGACAGGACGTCAATTCGGTCACGCCGACTATTCAAATCAAAACAGATCAGGAAGAAAATCGATTAGCGGATTTGGATCGACAAATTGCCACAGCCAAAGCGGCATTAGTGGAGTATGACCGTCGCAAGAGCCAGACTCCTTCCGACGGAAATGGTGATGAAAAGAAGGCCGTGGAATCGACGAATGTGGCCATTCCCGATCCAGAACGCGAGACATTAGTCGCGGGCGTCAAAAAGTTCGAAGCCGAGAGAGCATCCTTCGAAAAGAGTATCCTGACCACGATGGTGATGCGGGATTTGAAACAGCCGCGCCAGACCCACATCCTCATTCGCGGGGACTTCTTACGGAAAGGCGATGCAGTTGAAGTAGGCGTTCCCCAATTTTTGCCCGCTTTGTCCGAGAGTAGCCAACCTCCGACTCGTTTGGATCTGGCAAACTGGTTAGTCAGCGGCCAAAACCCCTTGGTCGCTCGGGTAACTGTAAACCGCGCTTGGATGCACTTCTTCAGCGAAGGATTGGTCGAAACAGAAAATGATTTTGGGATGCAGGGGACGCTTCCCACACACCCGGAGTTACTGGATTGGCTGTCTGCCGAGTTCATGCGGCAAGGGTGGTCGTTCAAACGGCTTCACCGGCAAATCGTCACGTCCCAGGTTTATCTTCAGTCCTCCGAAGCTCATGCCAAAGCAGCGGCGCTCGATCCAAGAAATAAGCTTCTCGCGCGGCAGAATCGGGTAAGGGTCGAAGCAGAAATTGTCCGCGACTTGGCATTGTCTGCCAGCGGATTGCTGGAATCTCGAATAGGAGGCCGCAGCGTTTATCCCCCACAACCGGATGGAGTCTACGCGTTCACGCAACGCGCTGCCAGTTGGCCAACCAGTCAGAGCGCCGATCGATTTCGACGGGGACTTTATACCTTTTTCATGCGTAGCGCTCCGTATCCGATGTTAAGCACGTTCGACACACCTCGTCTGGATGCCACTTGCACCAGGCGAATGCGTTCGAATACACCGCTGCAATCGCTTACGATGGCCAACGATCAAGCGATGATCGAAATTGCCCAGGCTTTGGGCAAAAGGCTCGTAAACGAAGTTTCCACGGATGATGCGCTTCGACTCAACCGAGCGTACCAATTGTGTTTGGCTCGTAATCTGGAACCTTTCGAACAAGAACGTTTGCTCACCTTCGTCGAACAAAGTCGAGCCGACTTTCAGGCGGCAGTTGCCGATGCAGAGAAAGTGGCCGGCAGCGGCTGGCCGACGGGTGTGGCGCCGTCCGAAGCGGCGACCTGGACGTGTGTCGCTCGAGTCGTACTAAATTTAGATGAGTTCATTACACGAGAGTAAGTCACGGAGCTGGCCAATGTCACCGGGCGATGTCGTTCGACGACGCGAGCATTCGCGACAAATGACGCGGCGTCATTTGTTTCGAGAATGTGGCATCGGCTTGGGATCGATGGCATTGGCGTCCCTTATGAGTCGTGAGCAATCGCGCGCGGCAACGAATGAATTATCGAAGCTCGCGGCGACCAAAGGTTTGCATCACCCGGCGCGTGCGAAGTCAGTGATTTTTCTTTTCATGGCCGGGGGGCCAAGCCAGCTGGATCTGTTCACGGACAAGCCGGTGTTGCGCGAGCACCACGGCCAATTGCCTCCGCCCAGTTACTTGGAGGGAAAGCGTTTCGCGTTTCTAAAAGGGACCGAGAAACTATTAGGTAGCGCGCACAAGTTCACCCGTTACGGTGAGTGTGGGCAGGAAATAAGCGACTTACTACCCCATCATCGGAAAATTGTCGATGAAGTCAGCTGGGTACATGGCGTTAAAACTGACGTGTTCAACCATGGGCCTGCCAAGCTGTTTGTAAACACCGGTTCGCCACAACCGGGCCGACCCAGCATGGGGTCCTGGGTGACCTACGGCATTGGCAGTGAAACCGAGAATTTACCCGGCTTCGTCGTGTTGCAGTCAGGTCCGCGAGGTCCACGGGCCGGTATGTCCTTATGGTCGAGCGGTTTTTTGCCGACTAGTTTTCAAGGCGTTCCGTTTCGAAATGGCCCTGAGCCGATTTTAAATCTGACGAGTCCCAGCGGGCTGGATCGCGTGCGCGAGAGACGCTTTGTGGATGCTCTTGCCGACTTGAACAAACATCGGCAAGGCATCGCGGGGGATACCGAAATTGCCACTCGTATCGCAGCATATGAAATGGCGTTCCGGATGCAGTCCAGCGCACCGGAGTTGATGGATGTATCTAGCGAGCCGCAACATGTTCTAGATCGATATGGGGCGCAATCGGGCAAGCCATCATTCGCAATGAACTGCCTGTTGGCTCGGCGACTAGTCGAGCGTGGCGCGCGGTTTGTGCAGATTTATCACACCAATTGGGACCATCACGGCGGACCCACCGAAAACCTGGAACAACATTTACCGCTGGTATGTAACGAGGTTGATCAGCCCTCGGCTGCGTTAGTAATGGACTTGAAGGAGCGCGGACTGCTGGATGAGACGCTCGTTATCTGGGGCGGCGAGTTTGGTCGGACCCCCATGGGTGAAGTGCGTGAAAACACAGGACGCGATCACCATATTGATGGTTATTCGATGTGGCTCGCAGGGGGCGGGGTGAAAGCTGGTTTTATCCATGGTCAGACAGACGATTTGGGTCTTACGGCTACTACGACCCCCACGCACGTTCACGATTTACAAGCGACCATCCTGCATCTATTAGGCGTGGATCACCTGCGGCTGACCTATCGATTCCAAGGACGTGACTTTCGGTTGACGGACGTGCACGGCCAGCTAATTTCACAGTTACTCGCCTAAACAGCTAGAAAGATGACCCGTTCGGTAGGTTTGACGTTAATCGTCCTGGTAGACGGTTGCCAGTCCCGGTAGAATCCAGCTGTTTGCGAACTAACTCTTTCTTGGTGGCCAGATGAGTATCGATTCGGAAGTGCAGGACGAGGTCAGCGCGATCGCACCCGCCCAGAAGCGTCGCCTGCCGTTACCCGCCACAGTAAATCGTCGGCGAATTCAGTGGCGTTACGTGATTGGGATCGGCGGAATGCATCTGCTTGCGTTGTTGGCATTTGTTCCTAGTCTGTTCACCTGGACCGGCGCTGTCGTGGCCTTTATTGGGCTGTACGTATTTGGGACGCTGGGAATTAATCTTTGCTACCATCGCTTGCTCGCTCACCGCGGATTCCGGTGTCCACCGTGGCTAGAGCATACTATGGCGATCATTGGCGTCTGCTGTCTTCAGGACACGCCAGCGCATTGGGTGGCAATTCATCGGCTGCATCATCAGCATTCAGACGAGCAACCAGACCCGCACAGTCCGTTGGTCAATTTCCTTTGGAGTCATGTGGGTTGGCTATTGGTGGAGAACAGTGAGCATAATCGGCTGTCGATGTTGCAACATTATGTCAAAGATTTAATGCGAGATCCCTTTTACTTGAATCTCGAACGACATGCGCTGTGGATGTGGATAAACTTGGCGCAGTGGTTCTTGTTCTATTTCGTCGGTTTTGTCATCGGCTGGTTGCAGTCGGGAGCGATTTGGCCCGCCGTTGGGTTGGGTACCAGCTTATTGGTCTGGGGTGTGTTTGTTCGCACCGTGGCGGTATGGCATATCACTTGGTCCGTGAACTCGTTGACGCATTTGTTTGGCTATCGCAATTACGATACGTCCGAAGATAGTCGCAACAATATTCTCGTCGGTCTGTGGGCCAATGGTGAAGGTTGGCACAATAATCATCATGCACAACCACGAGCTGCCTCGCACGGCCACCATTGGTGGGAGTTGGATGTAACGTACCTCACGCTCCGTTTGCTTGTGATGCTGGGACTGGCATGGGATGTGGTGCTCCCCAATCAACGAGGATCTACCTCGATCCATTAATAACCAAATCTTAACGACCGTCAAAGGCATGAAATTCGCGCGAGTTACGCCGTATAATCTACGCAATCGCGATCAATTCACGGTTTGCAACTTGACATCTTTACGGATTGTCGACATTATCGAATTTCCTAGCTGTTGGGCATTACGCCCTTAGTTTTTTTTGGGGTACTGCAGTTCACGGATGTCATGCTAATTCCCCCCACGACATCTCTCTTTTTCGTGACTTATGCAGAACCAAAATGCGCTCCCTTCCGTCGACCCGAATTCCGCCTCGAGTGTACAGCTGTCCGAATTCGGGCTTGCTAACTTAGCTGCTATCGTCAGACGTCGCTGGGGATGGGTGGCGCTTTCGTTGATTTTGTGCTGGGGTCTTTCTGCAGCCTATCTAGTTTCGACAAAACCCAATTACGAATCCGTAGCGCAAGTCCTTGTGATGCGAAAGGATCCGAAGCTTGCAACATCCGGCGTGCAGGGATCCAATGAAACCGAGTCGCGTGTTTCGGAAGATTTGTTGGCAACTCATATTCAGCTGGTACAAAGCAAACGAATCGTCAAACAAGCATTAGCCGAGGGTACGGAAACCCAGCACGATCTTGACCAGCTCCCGTCAATTGTGGAAAAGTTGGAACCGGGCAAATCGGCCACAGATTATGTGATCGATAACATCTATGTCACTCGGGGTGGCATGGGGCAGTCTAAGACGGCTCACGTGCTAAACATCGCTTTTCGCCACGACGCCAGTACCGACGCGCAGACCGTCGTCGATGCCATCGTAAAAAGCTATCAACGCTTCCTCGGAGAGACGTTCCAAGACGTCAATAAGGAGGCCGCCGAGCTGATTGAAAAGGCGTCGGCCACTCTGGAAAGCGAGCTGAATCAGGCCGAATCACAATATACCGAATTTCGGCAGCAGGCGCCATTGCTGTGGAAGGGCGACGAAAGCTCCAACATTCATCGCATTCACTACGAGCAAATCCAGACGGAAATGGGCCAGTTGCAGCTGTCGGCGACCGATGCACGGTCTCGGCTGGAAGTGGTCGTTGACGGTTTGGCGCAGTTCGAAGCGGGCGACGCCCACGAAATAGAACGCTTGGCGTTGATTGACGAAAAAAATGCCGCCCGCTTGGGAATTCTGGTGCAGGTGGATCGTGGTGAGGCGAATACTGCCGAGTTCCAATCACGCCAGCCGGCGCGACTTGAGAGCGCGCGGGCAGAGTATGACGCGCTGACGAACCTCGTGCTCAAGGAAAAGACGCTGCTGCAAGATTATGGCACCGAGCATCCAGAAGTGAAAAACACTCGACAGCAAATCGAGATCATGCGGGATTTCTTAGCGAGAAAGTCCGGCGAAATGGGATTGAAAGGCGACGAGCGACTGTTGACGCCAAAGCTGTTGACGGACGCCTATGTAAAGCTTCTGCGCTACGACTTGGTATCCCTCGAAAAGAAGGAAAAAGAGTTGAATGAGATGGCCTCGGAAGAAGAAGAGGCCGCCAAGGCGTTGGTGAGTTACGAGCTTGAGGGAGAGTCGCTGAGAAAGGACGTTGGACGCAAACAGGAACTTTATGATGCGGTCGTCGATCGTCTTCGCGAAATCAATTTAGCGAAAGATTATGGTGGTTTTATCAACGAGGTAATCGCCCCCCCAGAAGTCGGCAGAAAGGTTTCGCCGCTTCCAATAATCGTGGCATTGCTCGGAACCCTCGGTGGTCTTGGCCTAGCTGTTGGGTTCGTTGGCCTGGCAGAATACCGCGATCGATCCTTCCGCAGTCCCGACGAAATCCGAATCTCTTTGGGCTTACCGGTTCTCACCCATGTTCCGGACCTTTCCGCTGCCAGGCACCGCCAACTGGCGGAGTCTATCGCGGCGAGTGGCTCGAACCTCGATGTCACGCTGCAGACCTTCCATCGGCCGAAATCCCGAGAGGCAGAAGTTTTCCGCGGCTTGCGGACGAACCTATTCTTCAACGCCCAGGGAAAGAAATTGCAAGTCATTGAATGCACTAGTCCTAACCAGGGAGATGGAAAATCAACGCTTGCCGCTAACCTGGCAATTAGCATGGCCCAAACGGGTAAGACGGTCTTGCTCGTTGACTGCGACATGCGCCGCCCCAAGGTCCATGACCTGTTTAACTTGTCAGCCAAGTCTGGTCTAGCAACCGTTGTCACAGGTCAAACCGAACCTTGGGACTCCATTCAATCGACAGAAATTGAAAATCTTTCGGCGCTACCTTGCGGACCCACGCCAGATAATCCGGCGGAGCTGTTGACAAGTCCCGGGTTTGAACAGTTTTTGGCACTGGTCCGAGAGAAATTTGATTTCATCATTTTAGACTGCCCACCTGTGCTCGCTGTGGCGGATCCATGCATTGTCGCAACACGGGTCGACGGTGTTGTGATGACGGTCCGTATTTCCAAAGACAGCCGTCCTCAGACAGCGCGTGCGAAACAGCTTTTGGCTGAAATTGACGCCCCCGTTCTGGGCGTCGTGGTCAACGGATGGGATGCCGGAACGCACTATGGTAGATACGGCTACGCCGCTCAATACGGCTACGGGTATGGCTACGGCTACGGGAACGGCCAAGACGGTTCCAGCAAGTATTACGAAGAAGCGGAACGGGAAGACCGTTCACCGAGAGACAAGCAGCAATCGCATAGAAGCTAATCAGTTCATGTAACTGGCGAGCGGCTTTGGCAAGCGATCCGACGTTAGAAATTGGGGCGGATCCTAATTCGGGATCGATGGACTGATCCTTCGCCGAGCATTATTAAAACGCTTTCGTTGCCAAAAAATTCATACAGTAGAATCGCGCTCCCGTGGACGGATGCGACACCGCTGA